>CALHBU010000320.1 GCA_937930655.1 uncultured Acidimicrobiales bacterium
CCGCGGTCTGCGTGAAACCGAGGAAGAAGCAGTTCGGGAAGCCATTGGACTGCAGACCGTGGAAGGTGCGCAGGCCCTCGGACCACTTCTCCGAGAGGGTCATGCCACCCCGCCCGATGATGTCGTAGCCGGCCCGGCGGGTGTAGCTGGTACCCACCTCGAAACCGGTGGCGAACACCAGGCAGTCGACTTTGTACTCCTCGCCGTCGACGACCACGCCGTTCTCGGTGAGCTGCTGCACGCCCTTGCCGTCGGTGTCGACCAGCTTGACGTTGGGCCGGTTGAACGTCTGGAGGTACTCGTCGTTGAAACAGGGCCGCTTACAGAACTGGCGGTACCAGGGCTTGAGCTTCTCGGCCGTCTCGGGGTCGTCGACGACCTCGTCGACCCGGTCGCGGACGCTGTTCATCTGCATGTAGTCGGCCAGCTCCATCAGCTGACCCCGCTCGGCCGGGGTGAGGCGACGACCCAGCTTCTTGCTTGCCTGCTTGGCCACCTTGCCGGTGAGGTTGCGGAAGATCTTCGTCCAGCCGTCCTTGACGAGGTCGACCTCGACTTCGCCGCCTTCGACGCAGATGTTGAAGTTGTCCATCCGCTCCTGCTGCCACCCGGGCTCCAGGGACTTCACCCATTCGGGATCGGTTGGCGCGTTGTCTCGATAATCGACCGACGATGGGGTGCGCTGGAACACATACAACTGCTTGGCCGATGCGCCGAGGTGCGGGATGCACTGCACGGCGGTGGCCCCGGTACCGATGATGCCGACGACCTTGTCGTTCAGCTTCTCCATGTTGCCCTTGGAGTCGCCGCCGGTGTAGCCGTAATCCCAACGGGAGGTGTGGAACGTGTAGCCCTCGAACTCGTTGATGCCGGGAATGCCGGGGAGCTTCGGCCGATTGAGCGGGCCGTTGGCCATGGCGATGAACTGTGTTTTGAACTCGTCGCCACGGTCGGTCTTGACGATCCACCGGTTGGTCGGCTCGTCCCATCGCAGCTCGCTGATCCCGGTTTGGAACAGCGCATCCTCATAGAGGTTGAAGTGACGGGCGATGCGTTTGGAGTGTTCGAAGATCTCAGGGGCGAACGGGTACTTTGTGGTGGGCATGATGTTGCCCATCTCTTCCAGCAGCGGCAGGTAGACGTAGGACTCGACGTCACAGGCTGCGCCCGGATAGCGATTCCAGTACCAGGTGCCGCCGACGTCGCCAGCCTTCTCCACGATCCGGATGCTCTCGAATCCCTCTTCCCGCAGCCGTGCCCCCATCAGCAGGCCGCCAAAGCCGGCACCGATGATGGTGAACTCGACCTCGTCAAAGATGGGCTCACGGGTGAAGCCGGGCTCGACATAGGGGTCTTCGACATACCCGGAGAAGTCGGCGGTGACCTCGACGTACTGCTCGTTGCCGTCGTCTCGGACCCGACGATCCCGCTCTTCGAGGTACTTGGCCTTCAGCTCGGCTGGGTCAAAGCCCAGTTCTTCGGCGGAATAGCCAATCTTGTCGATCAGTTCTGCTCCGACATCGGTGTTGGTCACGTTGCCCCCTGGCGGCTTCCCGGCCCGCGCTGAATGCGGCGAACTCGGTCTAACTGAAACGGTATCTTATGGGCGCTGTTTACTCCCAAGGCGGAGAAGCGGTGGGCCGGACCAACTCACCGAAACGCGACCGCGCTGATAGAAGGACCGCCCGGCAGTTGCTTTCGTCGGCTCACACAGCGGTGGGGTGCTAGCACCCCCAGCAGACACCCCCTACCACCCGTGTGTGGGCAGCCCTCAAACCCTCATTCTGTTGATGCACAACAAACCAGGAGGGCTTGGCAATGTCTATGCAGCAACTTTCGAAGGATCGACGTCACCGAACGGGCGATCGAAGCTCAAGAGGGCGGCTGAAAGTCCTGCTCATTATGGCTGGACTACTGGCATCGGTGATGTCCATTGCTCCCACGCCGGTAGAGGCCCAGGACGGCCGACATCCCGACGTTGATCGGCTCTATTGCGCGTACTTCCTACGAGAGGCGGAGCCCGGCGGCCAGGCCTACTGGTACTCCCAACGAGACCAGAACAAATCCCTGGTATGGATCGCCGAGTTCTTTTCGCAGTCCGAAGAGTTCAAGCAGACCTACGGCCAACAGGTGTCTACCGGTGACTTCGTTCGCTTGATCTATCGCAACCTGTTCAACCGGACCCCCGACGCCGGCGGCTTCGACTACTGGGTCGACCGCCTCGATCGCGGAGAACTACAGCGCGGCTCGGTCATGGCCTATTTCAGCGAGTCCCCAGAATTCAAGGAGCGCATCGTCGAGGTTGGCTGCGGAAACACCGGACCCGGCTCAACACCACCTCCAGGATCCAACGCCGATCCAGCGGTCGCCAGTGCCCTCGATGGCATGCGGGCGTGGCAGACGCCGACCAAGGTCAGCACCGACAGCCGGAGCCTCACCACCCTCACTTCCGATCCCAAGATCGAAGCGAGTCAACGAGTTATCACCGTCTGCCGGCCTCAAGGAGTGCCGGTCATCAGCCAGACCTTCAACGAGTTCCCCGCATTCGCCTTTGCCGGACCGACGTTGCCAGGGCTCATCGTTGAGGGCAGTGGTATCCCAGAGGGAGACCTTCGAGTGCTACCGCTCGAGCGTTCTCCCATCAAACTCGTCTCCGACACTGACTCGGCCAATCCGGTTCGGGTGCTCAACAACCCGACGACCTCTTCGGTCCAGGCGGCCGTCAGCGAACTCAAGCGTGACGCCGATGCACGGTTGACGGGCCTCGACGTTGTCGCTTCTGACATCAACTACACCCGTCAAGAATCGCACTCCTTCGAAGAATCCAGTCTGAACGTAGGGGTTTCGCTGCACTACGAATCGGCGACAATCGATGCCGGATTCAAGACCGACTTCGAGCAGACCAACGCCGTCGAGCGTCACTCGATCTCCGTTCGTCTTGTCCAACCGATGTTCACTCTTCGGGTAGAGCGGGACTCGTTCACCGACCCGCAGGACTACCTCTCGGCCAATGTAACCAAGGCCGACATCGATCAACTCGTCGCCCAGGGCAAGCTTGGAACGGACAATCCGCCAGTTCTCATCGAGACCGTCACCTACGGCCGGATCATGGCCTTCACCATGACCAGCGAAAGTGCAGAGAGCGCCTCCGAGCTCATGGCTGCGGTCGGCGGTGCCTATGGCGGAATGTCTGGGGAAGCCAACCTCACTGATCGTCAACGCTCGTTGCTGCGGACGTCGTCGACACAGATGATGGCCTACGGCGGCGACCAAGGTCTCGCTCTGGCGGCGATCCAAAGCGGAGATCTGGATCAATTCTTCGGTCCCGCCAACACCACGACAGCATCACCGTTGACGATGGGACTGCGGACCCTCGATGGCACCAGGGTCGATGTCGCTGACGAGGCAACACTCAAGCAGATCGTCTGCGAGAACCAGTCGGCGAAATACCAGTTCCGGGTTCGGGTGGCCAACTTGCAAGATGGCGACGCCGAGGTGCTCTTGAACGGGCAGGTGTTGGCGAGTGCTACATCCGATTCATCACCAGCAGGCGAGGTCTATATCGACTTCCAGCTTCCGGCCAATCAACTAAACGATGGGGAGAACACCGTCATCGTTCGCTTCGAAGCAGGAGGTTGCCTCGTTCCGTTCACGCCGATCGAGAAGATCGATGCCGCCATCTGGCGGCGAGGTTCGAGTAGCGAAGGGTGGGGTGGTGTCCGATGGTCAGGCAACTGGGAAGGCTGCGCCTACTTCTTCGACTGGACCATCACCATCAACACCACAACCGGGGCCGTTGTGGAGCAGTAGACAAGCCAAAATTGCGAGCCTCCAGTTCATGGAATGGACGAAGCCCCAGGCCAGCTCACATCGAGCGGCCTGGGGTTTCTTCGTCCCCATCCTTGGTCGTTCACGGATCTTAAGAATCGTTCATGTCGGAATCGTTCGTCGTCCCATTGTGTCTCTTCGTAGCGAATGCCCACATCGGTGGGCCGAGGCGAATTCATGAAACACCCATCGAGACAACGAAGGAACAAGACCATGAACAAGAAGCTCCTACTGGTGGCAGGTGCAACGCTCGCCTCTACTCTGGCTGTCCCTGTGTCGGCGTCTGCCGAGCCAGGTTCGGAGGCGGTGGAACTCAGTTTCGAGGGCCTCGAGCCTCTCGCTGCGGACCTGGTCTACGAAGGCTGGCTCATCATCGACGGAGCACCGGAGTCCACCGGCACGTTCAACATCGATGCCGACGGCGACATCGTCGTGATCGACGACGTAGACGTTGCCAACGCTGACGCCTCCACGGCGTTCGTTCTAACGCTCGAACCGGCGGACGACCCCGACCCGGCGCCAAGCACAACCCACATTCTGGCCGGCGATTTCGAAGACGGCGTCGCCCCTCTGAGCCTGGACCACCCTGCTGCTCTCGGTGTCGACCTCAGTGAAGCCGCCGGCTCGTTCATTGTCGCCACTCCGACCACGGCAGCAACAGACGACGATCGCAGTGGCGTTTGGTTCCTCGACCCAACGGGACCGGCACCGTCGCTTGACCTTCCCACCCTCCCTGATGGCTGGGCCTACGAAGGCTGGGCTGTCATCGACGGAGTACCGGTGTCCACTGGCCGATTCCTCGATGCATCGGGTCCTGATGACTTTTCGGGCTTCTCCGGACCCGACGGCGGACCTCCCTTCCCCGGTGAAGACTTCATCCAGAACGCCCCTGACGGGCTGACCTTCCCGACCGACCTGACCGGCGCCACCATCGTCATCAGCGTCGAACCCAGCCCCGACGACAGCACAGCCCCCTTTGCCCTCAAGCCACTGGTCGCTGAAGTTCCGGCCAGCCTCGCGGTCGGTACATCTCAGGAGCTGAGCGCCGGTCCCGCCACCATCACCGGCGTGGCCACGCTTACTGGGGCCGAGTCTCGTGAACTGACCGGCGAGTTTGCCGAGGCCTCGGGCATCGACGGGTCCATCGCCCGCCTGTACATGGCCGTCTTCAATCGTCAGCCCGACGCAGCCGGCCATGCCTTCTGGGTCGAGCAGGCCGAAAGCGGCATGGACCTGGTCGACATGGCTGCCTTCTTTGTCTCCTCCCCCGAATTCGTCGAGACCTACGACGAGCTCGACAACGCAGCCTTCGTCGATCTGCTCTATATGAACGTCCTGACCCGGGGCGGCGATGCTGGCGGTGTCGAGTTCTGGAACAGCCAGCTCGACAGCAACGCCATGAGCCGTGCGGTCGTGGTGCTGAACTTCTCCGAGTCCACAGAGTTCAAGGACCTCACCAAGACCAGCTAGCAGCCAGCGCGACGACAAGTTGAAGAACCGAGGAGCCGCCCAAAGTTGGGCGGCTCCTCGAACGCTCGGTACTCGTCGCCTGAACTACTGGTCTCGACCGGCTTCTGCCTTATCAAGCGCCACGCCTACCCGTCGGACGATCTCGTCGATCTCGCCAGCGTTGACGATCAACGGCGGTGCTATCACCAGCGACCGACCGGCCGGTCGTACTACCAGGCCTTCGTTAAGCGACGCCTCGTAGACCCGCCCGAGAACAGCGTCGGCGTCGTCGTTGCTCGGGACATCGTCGTCGTCACGCCGTAGAAAGTCGATGGCCGAAGCCAGTCCAACACTTCGGATGTCACCGACCAACGGATGACCCTCGAAGGCCCCGAGGCCCTCGGCAAGACGCTTCCCCATTGCCGCTGCGTGGTCGACCAGATTGTCTCGTTCGATAATCTCCAGCGTCTTGAGCGCGGCGGCCGCGCCAACCGGATGGGCGGCGAAGGTACTGGCATGGGCCAGAGTGCCGACCGTTTCGGAGCCCTTGTCGAGCGCCATATAGAGGTCCTCCCCTACCGCAATCGCCGAGAGCGGGAAGTAGCCCGATGTGACGCCCTTGCCCATGGTCACGTGATGAGGAGATAGCGAAAACGTTTCGCTACCGAACATCGACCCGGTCCGACCCATGCCGGTGATCACCTCGTCGGCGACAAGCTCGACGCCATACCGCTCCAGTACCGAGCAGATTGCCGGGAAGTACTCCCCCGGTGGCACCTTGAGGCCTGCCGAGAAGCTCACGGGCTCGGCAAACATGGCGGCTACCGATTCGTCCGGCAACGAGTCCAACAGACCTTCTAGTTCGGTCGCACATCGGGCCGAGAACTCGGCTGCGCTCTCCTGCGGCAGACGATGGCCGTGATAGTCCGGTTGGGACACATGGTGGAAGCCCTCGATGGGCAACCCGAATTCTTCCTGATGACTGCCGGTCAAGCTGGCCGAGGCGATGGTGCCACCGTGATAGCTCTCATGGCGACCAATGATTCCTGTGCGGTTCGGCTCGCCCCGGGCCACAGCCCCGAAGCGCAACAGCTTGATGAGGAAATCGTTGGCCTCAGAGCCGCTCGACGCAAACATCATGTGCGCATTGGGAACCGACACGAGGGAGCGGAGCTTCTCGGCCAGTTCCACCGAGCCCGTTCCGGTGCGTTGCATCCCCGACACGAAAAACGGCAGGTCCCGGTACTGGGCCGAGATGGCATCGATCAGCTCGTCGTTCTGATAGCCCAGCGATGCCACATAGAACGATGCGGTCGCCTCGAGGTACTCCCGACCCTCGGTGTCGTAGACATAGATGCCCTTCCCGCTTTCCATGAGCCGGGTCAGACGCCGAGTGTTGTCCGACACCCGTTGGAAGCCGACCAACAGTGGCAAGCGTTCGTCATCGTTAGATGCAGTAGCCATAGCCGCAGTCTGACCCGACCCAAGATCGAGGGCCAGCTTCACTTTGGCGTTTGCGCCAGATCCGACTTCTGGCTGCCCCCCCACGACCGCTTTCGAGCTTCTGACGGCCCGAGCGACCGGAACCGGCCTTTTGGCGGACCGAACAACCCCCTCGAGTCGCCGGCCCGGACAGAACGGGAGCTGCGGTCGCAAGGCCCGCCAAAGGCCAGATTTACAGGTCAGATGGACTGCCAATCAACCTCGAACACGGTCGGCCGGTCGACGTGAAGGCCAACCCGTGGTCACCCCGCTGTTGCTAACAACATCAAGCTGGAGTTGCGTTCCTTGCGAACCGGGCAGACT
>CALHBU010000321.1 GCA_937930655.1 uncultured Acidimicrobiales bacterium
ACTGGTCCTCTACTACCAGCCAACGAAACCATGCCGCTGACGCCCGAGGTGACTAAAGCAAGCACTGAAGGGCGCGTTTCCGGGTGCCAAGGTTCCCCGTACCAGCCGGTCTGGCTCGGACTCACCGGACAGTCACTCGGAGAAATCCCTGCTCGACGGACTGGGCCGGATTTCCTCGACAGAAAAGGTCGGCCTCTTTTAACGGCTTCAGGTCAGAGCTGCGCTACATGCCGAGACGGGCGAGCACCCGGTCGTATGCCCAGACCGCGAAATCACGACCTCGGTAGTCTGCTCGGTGCCAGTCACCCATCGTTGGGAGCTCCGCTGTTCCATTGTTGGTCACCGCAAGGGGCTTAAGCCGTGGCATCGCGATGCCAAGAAGGTCGGCGTTCGACGTCTCGAACATGAAGTGATCATCACGCATCTTGTGTTCGACCCACGTCCGAGCGGAGTCTTGACGAACTCGGAAATAGACCTGCTCGGGCGACTTCCGTCGCACCTTCCGAGCCAACAACCCCGGTTGGTCGAGCCGGCTGATCGACGCGTCGAAGAGTTGAGGGTCGTCGACAATCTGTGCCTCTTTTTGGAGCTTGCCCAAACGGGCAGGATGACGCGCACAGAAGAGCGACCCCGACTGATAGATCTTGCTGAGGTTGGTCTCGTTGTACTCGATGTATCGGACGCCAACTCTAAGACTTCGGGCTCGTTGGATGACCTTCTCGTGCGTCAGCGAGAATCTCTTCGTGATGACGGTGCTTACGGGTCCGTTCGGTCCGACCCATGACAGTTCAAGCATCTTGATCGTGTCCGTCTCAGATGTTGTCTCACCGCCGGCGCCTATCGCTGCGAGAGCGATGTCCTCGAGTACGTCGGTCGCCAAGCTCTCAAAAAAGCCTCGGCGCTGGCGGGTGCTGTCCGTGACGTGGAGTTCCATTGCACCGGGCGCCGGTACAGCAAGAAACTGATCAAGTTCGTGTTCGTTGGCAAACGTGGGCTTCAGTGCCATAGAGACCAATCGGAGCCTCTCGGTAGCTTTTGACAAGAAGGACAGCGTCGGAAGCCACTTCACCGCCAATGGTGTCCAGCGGTTTCGCCACCGTCACCACTGGTTCGACCAGAGGAGTCACCGCTCCCTCCCCGCTGGACCCGATCTCCAACAGCAATACGACGAGCAGCGATCAAGCCAGCGCCGCCGCGCATCGGTCGCTGCGTTCCGCGACGAGGGCTACCAGCCGGTCGGGTAGATCCGTCGAGACCTGACCGACCTCACCGTCGTTGATTGCCTGGGCGAACGCCGCCGGCGTTCGCTCAGCCAAGTCGACTACCCGAGCAATGAGCCGATCACGGTCAAGCTTGAGTTCGTCGGCCGCGTGCTCCCATGCACTGCGTCGGTCGGTTCGGCGCAGCTTGTAGTCGTCGCCGACTTTCATTGCGAGCTTCACCTTGTAGCCCTCGCTGTCGTCATACGGCAGGATCGACGCAATGTCGTAGAGCGGTGCCAACCTGACCTGATTGCCAGCGAGCAGCAAGCTGTAGTTCTTTGCGTGAGCGTCCGTGGCAGCGATCAGCCAGTTGAATGCAAGGGCATCGGCGAATCGCCAAACGTCGGTCTCGGCATCGGGACCAGGGATGGTCGAGCGGATCAGCTCAGCGATCTGACCAGGCGTCGGCCCGCCATCAGACTGATATTTGCGGGCGGGCGAAATCGATAAGGCCTGACAGAGATCCTCTTGATGGACGCGGATTAGCGCTCCGTTTCGGGTTGAGCGGTCGAACCGCTCCACGACGATCGCGGTCTCATCCTCGAACGTCTCGATACGAGTATTGGCGGCAGGGAGGCCAAGCACCCTCGCCGCGGCGAGGCAGAGGTGCTCGTTGATGTTCTGCGCCTGGAGCCCAGCCACCGCAGGTTTGAGGATGTGGGTAGTCGGAACCGAACCGGTCGGCGTCCCCCACCGACCCTGACCTCCTTGATCCTCGTGGGCAGTTCCCTTGCTAGGCGCGTAGTACAGCGCTGTCTTAGCTTGGGCGCCACCCAGGCTGAACTGGCCAGTGAATCCCGGGCCGAGCCAGCTGGTCGAGTCCGCCCGAAGCGTCCGAAGCCGTGAGGCAAGCTCGGCCTCGGTTAGCCACGTGATGTCGCCATGCCTACCGACGAGATTGTCAACCTCATCGGGCGTGCAGAACTGCACGGCCCCGGCACAGTCGCGACCTACGTGAGTGCCAAGCAACGGGAACGGCGAGGCCACCGAGACAACGAAGTCGCGACCCCACCGGGCGAGCACATCAGCGTTGTCGGGTAGGAGACCCCACAACCAGGGTGCGAGACGAGCATTGCCGTGCACCTCCTCGCTCGACGGCATCGACACCGACAACAGCGTTGCTGTTGGGTCATCTCGGTAGTCCTCGTCGTAGCGAAGCCGAAGAGCGCCGCTAGCTAGGCGTTCGACGTAACCAATCGGCTTCCCTTCGAGGAGGACCGTCAACACATCCGACGCCATCAGGCACCGCCGTCGATGATCTGGCCGAGATCGACAGTCAGGCCGTCGGGGTCCGGGACCGGAACGAACGTAACGGCGAGGTCGAGAGCGCTCAGCACCGACAACGCTCGACCCAGCTCGGCAGTGCGCTTCCCCGTCTCGAGCTCTGACAGCCAGGGCCGCCCCACACCAGCGCGTGCAGCAAGCTCAACTTGCGACAGACCCTGATCCTTGCGGGCCCGCCTAAGCGCCGCCCCGAAGGCTTTGCTCGTCTGTATCGGTCGCATCGTGTTCTCCTGCCGGCGTGCGCTTTGTAGCCGTTCGGAGACATCGTAACAGTGTCCCCGTTCGAAGACAATAACTTTTCGTCGTCGTACGGCGACAGTACTTGTCCAACTTGCAAGCCATTTCTTACGGGGTCTGGTTGCTTCAGGGCTGAGTGCGCTCCTGGTTGCCGGACATCGGGTGTCACGGCACCGGCAGCAACATGACGAGGGACGAATGGAACCGTTCGGCCCCTCTGGCCAGGACTACCCGCGACCTGCCCCCAATGGCCGGTTGAGGGCTGACCCGACACAAAGTCGTTAGCCATCGGCGACGAACCATTTGGCGACGAGCGGATAGTGCCTGCCTTTGGCGGCCTCAACGGCCACTGCCCGTGCTCTGGCGGACCGGGCAACCGCAGGAAGTCGCTAGCCCGGACAAAGCGAGAAATGCGGCTGCTGGGTCCGCCAGAATCGCCTGGTTAGAGGGACGACCAGTCGACTTCGAAGACTGTCTGCCGGTCGGCGAAGCCTTTCAGTTCGACGAGAGCCGGCTCTCCGAACACGGCGTCTTCTCGACCGGCGGCAATTTCCCGTACCACCAGGCTGGCCAGAATCTGACCCCCGTCGGCCAAGTTGGCCACCCGAGCCGCCAGGTTGATGTGACGGCCGAACAGGTCACCACTCGCATCGGCAATCGCTTCCCCGGTGTGTAAGCCCATGCGGACCCTCAAGTCGGGGCCAGCCGGATCTTCGACCCGACGCTGGACCGAGGTGACGAAACGAAGCGCTCGGCTGACGCTGGGGAATACCAGCATGAAACCATCGCCGATCGACTTGACCTCCCGACCACCGTAAGTGTCCACCTCGGCTCGAATGATGCCGTTGTGTTCTTCCAGCAGCTCGAACCAACGAGCGTCGCCCATCTCCGTCGCCCGCTCGGTTGATGATTCGATGTCGGAGAAGACAATGGTGATGGTGCTATCGGCCAGCGAGTCGGTGTCGACTTCGCTTGGCGCAGTCGAGTTGGTATCGGCCAGAACGACATCGGCCAGCACTTCGATTGAGGTGGATCGCAGATCGTCGACCGTCCGAACCGAGGTGGCGCTTCCCAGAGTGGGCGTCCCGAGACCACCCGAGCCGGGGAAAGAAAGACTGACTGCAGTGTCGCCAATAACTATGCGGCAATCGGTCTCGACCAGCTGCGGTTCTCGCACCGGGACCCCATCGAGGTAGGAACCGTTGGTCGAGCTGAGGTCGGCCACTTCGACGATGCCATTGACCGGCCGGAGGCGCAGGTGACGCCGGGACACCTGGGGGTCGGCTAAGAGGAGGCCCTCGCAGTCGCGACCAAGCACAAGGTCGGTCTCGAGGACCAGCAGAAGCGTTTGCATCTGCGGTACGTCGACTCGAACTTGGATAGTTGAGGTCACTGGGCAGCGACAACCCGCTCGTCACGAAGCTGCGACGCAAGCGATGCCAGGAGACCGGCCGAGATCTGGGGCATGTCCCGCAGGAGCACCCGGAACATCCGGATTCCGAGAACGCCGAGCTCGCAGTCCTCCAGAGTGGTCACCGTCGCCGACCGGGGGCCTGGGTCGAGCAATGCGAGCTCACCGAAGTGTTGTCCTGGTTGCAGGATGGCGGTCTGCTGGCCATTGGTCGTCACCGAGAGTTTCCCCCCGAGGAGGAGGAAGAATGTCTCCCCGTGGTCTCCCTCGGTGACGACCGTCTGGCCGGCGGCAACGGTGGCTGTCTCCAGATGACGGGCCACTGTCCGCAGATCTCGTTTGCTGCATCGCTCAAAGAGCGGCACGCCGCCAAGGCGCTCAGCCACTTCCTTCTTGGTTGCCATTTATGAACCCCCTGTATTGGCTGCGTCGAGCAGAACCGGATCGTTCTCCCAAATTCCCCAGCGAAGATGGAAACGGCGAAGCGGACCGGGGGCCCACCAGTTCCACCGTCCGGCCAGCTTCATAAGAGCTGGTGTGAGCGTCGCTCGAACCAGAAAGGCATCGGTGATCACCGCAAGGGCCAACCCGAGGCCAAACATCTTGACGATGGCTACCCCCGAGGTGGCGATGGCCAGGAAAACGATGGCCAGTAGTACCGCTGCTGCGGTAACGATTCGGCCCGTGTGGCCGATGCCGACTCTCACAGCCATCTCGTTGTCGCCGGTCAGGTCGTACTCCTCTTTGATTCTGGCCAGCAGAAAAACCTCGTAGTCCATCGACAGACCGAAGGCGATGCAGAACATCAAGATCGGTGTGAAGACGTCGATCTTGCCGGTTGCCGTGATGCCCAGTTGATCGGCCAGATTGCCTTCCTGGAAGACCCAGACCAGCGCCCCAAAGGTGGCGGAGAGGCTGAGGAGATTAAGTAAGAGAGCCTTTATCGGAATGACGATGCTCCCCGTCATGAAGAACAGCAGCACGAGGGTGACAACGGCGATGACTGCTAGAGCTTGTGGAATCCGATTGGTCACCGAGTCGACGGTGTCGATCACGGTGGCGTTGTTTCCCCCTACGAGAAGTTCTCCAGCCGGTAGATCGAGGTTTCGAAGGGTGTGAACCAATTCATCGGCTCGGGGGTCATCGGGGTCGAATCGGTAGACAACGTTGAACCACGTCCCGTCTGCATCCGAGCCTTCAACCGGTCGGAAGTGAAGGCTGAGCCGGTTCTTTGGCGTCGTGCTGTCGAGCCGCACATATCCCAGACTCGAGTCGACTCGTACTGGGCCGTCGAGCTCCAGCAGATGTTTGGTCGTGGCGAAGAGAGCTTCGGGGTCATCGGGATCAGACCCTCGTGCCACGATCTGAATCGGGTTCACATCGGGCCAGTTCATGTTCTCCCGAATGGCCTCGGCCGCTGTCCGGGCTTCGTTGTCGGCAGGCAGCACCCGGTCGTCGACTCGCCCAGGGGAGAATCGGGCGAAGGGCAAGCCGAGCATGACCAGGAACAGCCCGATGGCGACCAGCCAAACCACTGGGCGGCGCATGACGCGTGCTGCTTGGAGGCCCCAGAACGAGTCGGCGTTGGCTTGTGCTGTCCCCATCCCACCGCCAAAGCGCACCAGCATCGGGGGTACGACTACCAGCGTCGCGATGGCAGCGCAGGAAACGACGGCCAGTCCGGCGAAGGCAAAACTTCGAAGGTACACAACAGGAAAGACCAGGAGCCCGAGAAGCGATGAGCCAACGGTGGCCGCCGAGAAGACAATGGTTCGGCCCGCGGTCTGCATCGTTCGACTCACCGCCGCCTCGATGGTGCGACCGGCGCCGCGCTCCTCGCGGAAGCGAGCAACCATCAGCAGGCTGTAATCGATGGCCAGGCCCAGTCCGAGAGCAGTCACCAGTGTGCGGGCAAAGATTGAAATCTCAGTGAACTGAACGGCGATAGTCAAAGCCACAAAGCTCCCCAGCACGGCGACAACGGCGACTACCAAGGGAAGCACGGCGGCCCTAAAGCCTCGGAAGACCAGTAGGAGGCCGAGGAGCGTGAAGGGGGCGGCGAGGAGTTCGGCCCTCTGGAGGTCGGACTCGGCCTCCTGCGCCGCCACCCGACTGATTTCGACCGCGCCCGTGGCGCGTATATCGAAGATTTCGTTCGGCACGACGTAGGTGTCGTGGAGTCGCTCGGCGGTCTCCCGTTGCTCGTCTTCCGTTCCACCGAGCTTGAGCGCAATGAGAGCGAAATGGCCGCCTCGGTCGCGGAGCGGGCTCAACGCGGGTGGCGGTGGTTCCGGCAATCCGTAGAACGAAGCCATCTCGACAACGCCGGGCTCGGTCTCGATGGCATTGGTCAACCGCTCGCCTTCGGGCTTGTTGATTCCCGAATAGACCCAGTCCTCCTTGGGTTCGAGCAGAAGGACGAAGCCGTAGGACCCGGTTCCGAAATCGTCTTCCAGAATCTCTGCGACCCGGGTCGACTCGGCGGCCGGGTCAAGGAAGCCGCCAACGCTCAGCCGATCTTCGACGCCTCCGCCCACGATTGCCAACAGCGGAACCGCCAGAACGAGTCCGACAAGCATCCGGCGGGTCCGGCCAACTGCCCAATCCGTCAGCCTACTGATCATGAGGCCGCCTGTTCACTGGGCCGGGACTCGGTCCACCCCTGGATTACTGAGGCGCTTTGTCGATAGCCGGCATCGATGATCGCTGGCGCCTTCTTGAAATCGAACATGCCGAAGTCGTCGAGGTCGAACTCCATATGCAGATCACCGCGGCTGGCCTGGTCTCCGGCCCCGCCGAGGGCCGTCAGTTGAGCGAGGATTCTCACCATCCCGGGGAGTCGATCGCCATTGCCAAAACGAGACCGGACGGCCTTCCAACCGCTGATCTCGGCCTCGGGCGGAAAATCGTCGGGCAGCAGTTGCATCTTCTTGCCGACGTCGCTGGCAATGATGGTGGCTCCAGGATGATTAGTCCGGGTAAGCCCGACTGGGAGGTTGGCCACGATGCCGCCGTCGACCAA
>CALHBU010000322.1 GCA_937930655.1 uncultured Acidimicrobiales bacterium
ATGGCGGTGAAGCGGCCTTTTTCGAAGCCGACGTTGACGTGGCGGAGGGCGTGGACTTCGGTGTCGCCGGAGCCGTAGATTTTGACGGCTCCTTCGGTGCGGGCGGCCATGGTGGTCACATCAGTGGAAGTCACATCAGCAGTAGTCATGGGGATGAACATACGGCTAGACGTCCAGATTGTCGTCGGCCCCGAAGGTGATTGGCATCTCATCCTCAAGGCGGACCTGCCACACTGACGAGGTGCCCGAAGGAGACACCATTCGGCGAACTGCTAGTCGGATGCGACCCGCCCTTGTTGGCCACTCGGTGGTTCGGTTCGAGGCGGCTCGACTGGTGGGTGGGGGCCCGGAGCCGGGAACGGTGGTCACCCAGGTCAAGGCCCAAGGCAAGTATCTGCTGGTCGACTTCGACGACGACACAACGCTCGAGACGCACATGTTGATGTCCGGCAGTTGGCACCTGTACCGAGTAGGGGAGCGGTGGCAGCGCTCGGCCAGGTCAGCCCGAGTTGTCCTTGAGATGTCGTCGGGTTGGGTAGCCGTCTGTTTTTCTGCCCCTCGGGTGTCGCTTGGTCGGTCGGGCAAGACCGGCCCCTCACATCTTGGTCCCGACCTCTGTGACGAGCAGCCCGACCTCGATGCTGCAGTACGGGCGTTTGGCTTCTACGGACAGGCCGAGACGCCGATTGCGGTAGCGCTGCTGGATCAGCGAATCTGCTGTGGCGTTGGCAACGTGTACAAGAGCGAGGTGCTTCATGCCTGCCGGCTCGACCCTCGAACCGGTGTTGCAACCGTCGATGTCCAGACCAGGCGTTTGCTGGTTGAGACAGCTCATCGTCAGCTACGAGCCAACCTCGGCTCAGGGCCGAGAAAGACGGTGCCCGAGGGTCTGGCGGTCTACGACCGTGGTGGTCGACCGTGTCGCCGATGTGGTTCGCTCATCGAGCGATTGGTCCAGGGCGAACACGCCAGGGCCACCTTCTGGTGTCCGGGGTGTCAGGTGACGCCGGGGCGGACCAGCCCCGACTCGTAGGCGATTACCACCGCCTGAACTCTGTCCCGCACCGCCAGCTTGGAGAGAACCCGACCAACGTGGGTCTTGACCGTTGTTTCACTGACGAAAAGTTGCTCACCGATCTCTGAGTTGGAAAGGCCCTTGGCCATCTCGATCAGCACCTCCCGCTCTCGGTCGGTGAGCTCATCAAGTCCTGGCGCTGGTTCGACGGCTGCTGGTTGACCGGTACGGAATTGTTCGATGAGTCGCTGGGTGACACTGGGCGAAAGAAGAGCTTCGCCCTCCGCCACGACTTTGACGGCGGCGATAAGTTCGTCGGCCGGGGTGTCCTTCAGAAGGAACCCGCTGGCGCCGCCCTTGAGAGCAGCGAAGACGTACTCGTCGAGGTCGAAGGTTGTCACGATGATCACCTTCGGACCGTCGGAACCGAGGCGACTGGTTGCTTCGACACCGTCCATGTTCGGCATGCGAATGTCCATCAGCACAACGTCTGGTTTGGTGGCAGCGATGACATCGAGGGCTTCGATCCCATCGCTGGCTTCACCGACAACGAGCAAGTCGTCCTCGGAGTCGAGGATCATCCGAAAGCCGGTGCGAACCAGTTGCTGGTCGTCGACCAGCACAAGTCGGAGCGTCATGAAAGAGCGCTCTTGAGGGGCAGGAGCGCCGTGACCTCGAACCCACCGCCCGGTCGGGCTCCGGCTCGCAGCGTTCCCCCGAAGAGGTCGATCCGTTCCTGCATGCCAAGCAGCCCGAACCCGGGGTCGGCGGTGTCCGCCGCTGCTCCCCGGCCATTGTCGCAAACCACAATGGCCAATTCCCGATCGGACTGGCTGACCTTGATGCTGGCTGACGTACGGGGGCCCGCATGCTTGAGCACGTTGGTCAACGACTCCTGGACAATCCGGTAGGCCGTGGTCTCAAGTGCTCCGTTGGCTGCGTCGACGTCGGGATCGACCACCAGTTCTACGTCGAGCTCGGCCGCTTCGAACTGTTCGACCAGCTCAGGCAGGGCGCTGATGCTTGGCGTCGGACGAAGTGTCTCGTCGTCGCTGGCCCGCAGCGCACCGAGGACGTGGCGCATGTCGGAGAGCGAGGACCGGGCAGTTTTCTCGACTTCTCCTAGGGCGGTCCGGGCACCCTCCGGGTCGGTGTCGAAGACCCGTTGGGCCGCGGCCGACTGGACCACGATGACCGAAAGCCCGTGAGCAACAACGTCGTGGAGTTCTCTCGCTATGCGATTCCGTTCCTCGGCAACGCTGGCGTTGGCGGCAGCTTCCCGGCGGGCTTCGGCTTCGGCCGCAGACCGTTCGACCTCGAGGACGTACTGCTGCCGGGCCGCACTGTGGGAGCCAAAGGCCACCGCGGTCATACAACACAGTCCGACGAGAGCGACGTAGAAGTAGGGCACATTGTCGGTGACCGAGCCCAGCAGGGTGAAGAGGGTGAGGGCCGTGGCAGCACCGAATCCGGCCCAGATCCCAACCCCTGGTCGCCCGTAGACGACGACGGAATAGATGACGACGGTGGCTGCCAAAGCAGAGTCGGGGAGGCCCGATGCCCAGATAGCCATAGTAGAGACGACAACGACAACCAAGGCCGACATCGGGAACCGCCGACGAAACACCAGACCGAGGCCGGGAAGAACCAAAAGGACGAACCACAAACCGGAAGCCTCTCGGACGGTGTCCCCCTCGGAGTTGCTCACGACGGTGAGGGCCCCGATCACCGATATGGCGATAATGGCCGATGCGATGACGAGGTCGCCAACGACGGGTCGCGTTCGGAAGGGTGTCCGCAGGTCCACGATCTCACCGTACCGGACACGTCTGGGCAGGTCATCGGCCTGTAGGACGACCGTGCCGCTCGTAAATCGTTCTCGGGGAGGACACCGTGGTGTCCTAGACTGCAACCTGTGACCTGCGCCACCTGCGGAAACGAGCTTTCTGAGGGAGCGCGATTCTGCTCGTCGTGTGGCACGCCTCAGGGCAAAGCAGACGAGGAACGGCGGGTCGTTACCGTGTTGTTTGCCGATCTGGTGGGCTTCACTGCATTGGCTGAGCGGCTTGACCCCGAAGAGGTCAAGCACCGGGTCGACGCCTGCTTCGAGCGGCTTACGGCCGACATCATGTCGTTCGGTGGCGTGGTCGACAAGGTGCTCGGAGACGGAATTGTTGCTCTGTTTGGCGCGCCAGTAGCGCACGAAGACGACGCCGAGCGGGCCGTGCGGGCTGGTCTCCGTCTGCAACAGACGTTGGCCACCATGGCCACCGAACTCGAGGCCCCGTTCCGGATGAGAGTGGGGATCAACACCGGCGAGGTGCTGGTCGGTAGTTCCTCGGCTGGTCGTGACTACACCGCCATGGGGGATGTCGTGAATTCGGCCGACCGCCTGCAGAGCCTGGCTGCTCCCGGCCAGGTCCTGGTTGGCCCGGCCACCCACGACGCAACCACCGAAGCCATCTCGTACCAGGACCTTGGCCAGCTTGAGGTTCGGGGCCGTCAAGAGTCACTTCGGGCCTGGTCGGCTCTTAGCGCCGTCCGACCCCCGGGAGCTCGAACCAGGCGAATCGCTGACTTCGTTGGCCGTGAGCGGGAGCTCGACCTGCTTCACGCCCAAGCCAGAATGGCGGTCGAGCTCGAGCAGTCTCAGATAGCGACGGTGTTTGGCGAGGCCGGCACCGGCAAGACCAGATTGGTCGAGGAAGCTGCTGGCCAGATGGCGTCACGCTTCGGCGCCAGGGTGCTTGAGGGCCGCTGCGTTCCCTATGGCGAAGCCAACGTGTGGTGGCCCATTGCCGACGTTCTGCGCCACGCGTTTGGTCTCGCCACCGATTGCCCACAGGATGAGGCTGAGGTGATCGTCAAGACCGGTTTGGAGATACACCTGCCGGAGGACAGCGAGCAGCAGCGGGCGCGGATCCATGTGGCTCTCACCCACGCCCTTGGCTTCAACACCCCAATGCGGGGTGGCGACCGCAACCGGAATCGGTCCGAAGTGATCTTCGCCATGAGTCGGCTTCTCGAGGTTGAGCTCGAGCAGCGTCCGGTGGTGATGGTTCTCTCCGATGTCCATTGGGCGGCCGAGGCTGTCTGGCAGCTGGTTGGTCACCTACTGGACGAGCTTGGAAGGTCCCGACTGATCGTGCTGGTCACGGCCCGTCGC
>CALHBU010000323.1 GCA_937930655.1 uncultured Acidimicrobiales bacterium
CCGCATGGCCTGGACCGGATCGACATCGGCAAACGCCATGACCGAGAGCGCCGGGGTATCTACACCGGCCTCGACATAGCGCTGAATGTGCTCACGGCACGCGTCGGGGCTGCCGTGAATGATGATGTCGTCGACCACTGAGTCGGGAATGGCAGCCAGCGCGGCCTTTCGGTCACCGGCAGCCCAGTTGTCCCACATGCCTTGCAGTTCGGTGCGGCCCATCCATTGATGGAAGGCGGCATAGACCGGCACGTTCAGATAGGCGGCGATGGCAAAGCGGGCCTGTTCCCGAACCTTGTCGGCGTCGGTGCTGGGGCAGACAAAGATTCGGGCCACGATCTCTTTGCCTTCGCCCTGGGCATGAACGATGGGGGCGACCCGAGTGACGTCTTCAGCAGACAACCAGTTGATGATTGCGCCGTCGCCTTCTCGACCAGCCAGCTTCAGCATGCCCTCCCGCAACGCGGCGATGAGAATGGGCGGCTTTTGTTCTGGCACCAATCCCAAACGGAAGCCATTGACCTTGAAGGTGTCGTACTCCTCGGTGACCTTTTCGCCCGACAGCGCCTGGCGAAGGAATCGAACGGAGTCCCTCGTGCGTTTGTACGGCTCCTCGAACGGGATGCCGTTCCATCGCTCGACGATGACGTTGGACGATGAACCAATGCCCATCACGAATTTGCCGGGGGCCGCCGATGCCAACGCAGCTGCACTTTGGGCAAGGAGCGCCGGACCTCTGGTGTAGGCCGGAATGATGGCCACGCCCAAGCGAAGCTCGGGAGCCCAGGCTGCGGCCAGGGCGAGTGGTGTGAAGCCATCGGAGCCGTCGGCTTCCGATGACCAAACGTCGGTGTAGCCAAGGTCGACCAACTCGCGAAGAAGCTCGCGATGATCGCTTAGGCTGACGCCGGAAAACGGCAGAGACATTCCATAGCGGGCCATGTTTGTGTTTTTCGATCAGTCGGACTGGCGCCAGCCGGTGTGGGCAGATCCAGCCAGCAGTACCGGCTTGGGTTCAGTACCCCACCAACCACCAACCAAGAGAGACGGGCCGGAGGCCAAAACGCTGAGTACTCCGTCCATGTCACCGAGCGAACCTACGGTCTCGGGAGCCTGACCCATCTCGACCTCGAATGCCTTGCGAACCGACGAGCGAGTTGGCTCATCGGGTCCTTCGGCGAGATCGAAGGTCTGAAGGAGGGTGCTGGTGGCTCGACGGGGCGCTGGCAGGCGCCGACGACGACGCCACCAACGCTGTGGCGAGAACCCGGGACGAACGGCAAACTCGGCGCCGCCCATACCTTGGCTGAGAATCTGCTCGACCTTGTCGATCGGCACCGCGGCGGCAAACATTGCCAGCTGCTGACGCTCGGCGCCGATGGCGAGACCCCAGCGGAAACGCCGAGTTTCCCAACAGCCCCAGCAGGTGGAGTCGAGGATGTGCTCGAGCCGGATGAAGGCTCGCTCGTAGCCGATGGGGCCAAGCTGCCAGCCCCGCAGCACGCCATGGCCAGACCACAGCTCGGCCGAGGCGTCGGCGTCGGACAGCGGACGGACCTGCTCCCACTCTCGTTGGGCATCAAGTAGCTCGCTGCGAGCTTCCTCTTTTGCCAGCTCCAAGCGATCGAGCTCGGGATTGGGGTCCATGACGGTCTCGTCAGTTCCGAACAACGAGCCGCCCGAGGTCTCCACGACCCGGCTGGTGCTTTGAGCGTTCGCCATACCCCGTTCGTAGGCCTCAACGGCCAGGGTGAACTCACTGCGGGCCTTGACGACCTTGGACGCCGCAGCCTGGCTGGCGGCCTCTGGTTTGAGGGCCATCAGCCGGTCCCGGTCACGACGTGCAGCGGACGTCTCGTAAAAGGCAAATGCAACGACTCCGAGGAGGACGATGCCGACGGCAGGCAGAAGAACGATCACAACCTGAAACTACCCACCTCGTGGTCAGGGATACAATAGGAAAACAGCTCACGGCGACCAGAACACTCTGACCAGGGAAAACGTGAGTGTCACACCCCCTGGTCATAGTAGAAGACATGGCAAATGCACAGCTCGTCCTCCTGCCCTCCGACTCCAAGTGGAAGCTCGACGAAGACACCCGACGTATCGGTCGGGCCGGCCTGGCCCAAGCTCGAGCCATTTTGGCCGACACCCCCGACGCTCTGGACCTCACCCCTTCAACACCCACCCCTTCAACACCCACCCCTTCAGAGACCGATCAGTACCGACTGGCACTTGCTGCCTGAGCAACGGGTTCACACCCGTCATCGGCTCACAGCCGTCCTCGGGCTCTCGTGTCTCCTCCTGGCGGGCTCCTGCGGCTGGCGAACGAACTCGTCGCCGCCTGCCCCACCACTTGAAACAGCCCCATCACTTGAAACAGCACTAGTCGAGTTCGTCATCGATGGGGACACCGTCGATTTGATCATTGATGGACAAGAAGAACGGGTCCGACTGATCGGGATCGACACGCCGGAGACGGTGGCACGGGACACGCCGATCCAGTGCTTTGGAGCCGAGGCATCGGCGGCTCTGGAAGGCCTTCTACCCGTTGGCAGCACGGTTCGGATCGAACGAGATGATGAGCCTCGCGATCGGTTCGGCCGCCTGCTTCTCTATCTCTACCGCGCCGACGACGGGCTCTTTGTCAATCGTTGGATGGTCGAGA
The DNA here is from genome assembly GCA_937930655.1 of uncultured Acidimicrobiales bacterium. GTDB lineage: Bacteria > Actinomycetota > Acidimicrobiia > Acidimicrobiales > SZUA-35 > JAHECQ01. The sequence continues at coordinate 2,669 of CALHBU010000323.1, forward strand.
ACGGCTTTGCCAGTGCCGTCAGCTATCGACCCAACACCACCTTCGAGACCGAGTTCGCCAGCGTCGAGGCCGAAGCCCAGGCAGCCGGGCGCGGTCTGTGGGCAACCTGCGATGGCCCCGACCAACCACTCGACCAGGCGCCAGGGGACGCCGACTGACCGGCCACACCACACCGATACGGTGGTGTCGTGACCTCCACACTTGAGCGACTGGGGTTGGCCGCTGACACCAGGGCGGTCATCATTGTTTGCGACGGTCTCGGATCGTCCAACGCCTCGAACGATGCCGTGTTTCACTCGCTCCGCAAGGGGCTGGCCACCAGCGCCGGGCTACAAGTTCCCAGTCCATGGGCAAGAGGAGCGGTGGCCGACTATCAGGGTGAAGATGTCGGTGTGTCACTGACGCTCAACAGCGAGTTCGATCGCTATCGCTGGGGTCCGATCACCCACGCCCCGTCACTGCTCGACGGCGACGGCGGTTTCCCCCGCACCGTCGATGACCTCTGGGAGCACGCCGACGTCGAGGAAGCTCGACGTGAGTGCCGGGCGCAATTGGAGCGGGCCGTCCTTTGGGGCATCGACGTCTCCTACCTCGACGCCCATCTGGGCGGGGTCTACGGCCGGCCCGAGTTCTTCGACATTTATTTGGAGCTGGCCGCTGATTTCGATCTGCCGGTCAGCCTGCCCGACCCGTCGGTCGATCTCGGCTTTCCGGCCAGAGAACTCGTGGCGGCCGAGGGAGTACTCAGCGCTGACCGGGTGGTCAATGTCCCACTCCCCCGCGAGGCCCGGCAGCCGATCGTTGACCTCCTGAGAACCTTGCCGGCCGGTGTTACCGAGCTTCATGTGAGGCCGGCTACCGACACGCCCGAACTTCGGGCAATATCCGATCATTGGGCAGCCAGGGTGGGCGATGCCCATCTGATCACCCATGACATGTGGTTCAAGGCCGAACTTCGGCGGGCCAACGCCTATCTCATTGGGTTCCGCCAGCTGCGAGACGCTCAGCGTCAGCACGACTAGCTGAGGCGGGCCCGGACATCGTCGTCATCGAGTACAGCCAAAAGAGCCAGGAGGGGTCCGGTCGCTCCAACCGGCTTCAGGTCGCCCTTCATGAACGCGACACTCGGCCCAAACTGCCCTTCGGCCCATGCCTCCAATTGCTTCTTCGTGAACGGCACCTGCACTTCAGCAGCTTTATCTGACTCACCGACGACTCTCCCGTCGATGATCTCAACCGTCGTCGACGTGGTCTTGCCGATGGTGAGCTCGATCACGCCATCGAGACCAGCGACCATGGTTCGTTGCGATGAGGCCTCAACCAAGGATGTAACCCATTCGGCTGACAGTGGGGCGGTCATGCTTCGATCCTGGCGAAGAGATCGGTCTCGTCAGGGTCGAGCCCAACATGGGAACGGGCCAGAATGAAGTCCTCGTAGGGATAGGCCTTGGCTGCGACATCGTCGGGTAGGCCAAACCAGAAATCAGCGGTTGGATCGACCTGCGTTTCGTGGGCCAGAAGCGCATCGCGTCGCACGCTGTACCACGCCGCTATGTCGATCTTGGTGGTGATGCGGTGATCGAGCGAACGTCGCTTGAACCAGTTTTCGTCGTAGGGAGACTTCTTGCCAAGCTCCTCGAACGCCTCGTGTTGGGCAACCATTCGGGCCCGGCTCCACAATGAGTAGTACATCTTGGACACCTGCCACGGCTCGGCATCGAGCTCGGGGTACCAGGCTGGATCGGCGGCCCGATCGAAGGCCAGCACGCTGATCTCGTGAACCCGAAGATGGTCGGGGTGTTTGTAGCCCTGCTGGTCGTCGGCGTAGGTGACAAGGACGTGAGGACGAAGCTCACGAAGTAGCTTGACCAGCCGTCCGACAGCCTCGTCGAGCTCAGCATTGGCAAAGGCATCGGGGTGGGCGTTGGGTTCGGTATCGGGCATGCCGGAGTCTCGGTAGCCCAACCAATGCAACTGGTTGTAGCCAATGATCTCGACCGACTTGTTGAGCTCCTCGACCCGTACCGCGGGAAGATTGTCGACGATCTCGGGCCGGTCCATGACCGGGTTGAGGATGTCTCCTGCTTCACCGCCCGTGGCGCAGACGAGATACGCCTCGTGCCCCTCGGACACATATTTGGCAACCGTGGGCGCACCTTTGGACGCTTCGTCATCAGGATGGGCGTGGATGCAAAGAAGCCGGAACATCGCTGATCAAACTATCGACCAGAATTCCAACATTGGTGGGAACCCCGATGGGTACCCGCGTCGTTACTAACCTTCCGCTATCGCCCAATCTCAGGAGGGTATTCATGGACAGCCCAATGACCTGGGCCTTCATCTGGCTCGCTCTTGCCTCCACGTTCGGGGTAGGAGAGATCCTGGTGGCAGGCAGCTTTTTCCTTCTGCCGTTCGCCGTCGGTGCACTCGTTGCCGCTATCGCTAGCTTTCTTGGCATGCCCATCCTCGGGGGATGGATTCTTTTCATCGTGGCCTCGATGCTTGCCTTCTTCGCCATGAAGCCGCTGGCCAAGAAGCTTGACGAGGACCTTCCGAACCCCACCGGGGTCGGGGCCAACCGCCTCATTGGTGGTATTGCCACCGTTGCCGATGCCATTCCCGGCGGCGCCAACGACACCGGACTTATCCGCATCGGTGGAGAAGACTGGCTAGCTCAGGGCCGTGATGGCATGGGACTTGCCCTGGGCACCGAGGTTCGAATCATCGAAGTCAAAGGCACCCGTGTCGTCGTCGAGCCGGCGAACGACACCGGGCGCTCAGCTTTGGGCTGACCACCTCGGTCGACCGCCTGTTCGGTCAGCTCCTCCACAACTCATCTCTTCCACAACTCGCCGTTCTTCAGTCAAACCCGGGTTCCTCTGAGGGCACCCGGAGAAAGTGAGAAACCATGGGATACGCCCTTTTGTCGAGCGTCCTCATCCTGGCCCTGGTGGCCTTCGTCTATGTCGCGGCCGGTGTTCGCATCGTTCGTCCCTACCAGCGGGGCGTCATCGAGCGCCTCGGTAAGTACAAGGAGACAGCCGACCCCGGCCTTCGTCTCATCCTGCCGTTCGTCGAGCGCCTCCGGTCGGTGGACATGCGGGAACAAGTCATCGATGTACCTCCGCAAGAGGTCATCACCTCGGACAACGTCGCAGTCTCCGTTGACGCTGTTGTGTATTTCGAGCCCACCGACCCCCAGCGCTTGCTCTACAACATCTCGAACTTTGTCCTGGCCGTTACCAAGCTCGCCCAGACCAATCTTCGAAACGTCATTGGTGAGATGAAGTTGGACGAAGCCTTCACTTCTCGAGAGCGAGTCAACACCGCGCTTCGTCAGATTCTCGACGAGGCCACTGACAAGTGGGGCGTGCGGGTTGTTCGAGTCGAGATTCAGCGCATCGATCCACCGGCCGACGTCATGAACGCCATGCATGAGCAGATGAAGGCGGAGCGAACCAGACGAGCCGTGGTGACCGAAGCCGAGGGAACCCGGGAGGCCGCCATCACCCGCGCCGAGGGTGAGAAGCAAGCCAACATCTTGTCGGCTGAAGGTTTGCGACAGCGAGAGATTCTCACCGCCGAGGGCCAGGCCACCGCAACCCGAACCACGGCCGAAGCAGAGCAGTTCCGTCAGGAGGTGGTTGCCCTCGGCGAGGCCAACGCCATCCAGTCTGTGTACGGCGCCATCATCAACTCTGGCACCGACGATCGGGTGATCGCCATCAAGTATCTGGAGGCGATGCAGGGCATGGCCGATGGTCGGGCAACCAAGATCTTTGTGCCAGCAGACATGAGCGCCACCCTCGGATCGATCGGTGGTATCGCAGAGATGTTGCGCGATGGCGGCGGCAACGGAGGCGACGACGAGATCGCGGTGGCTCAACCGACTGCACCAACAGAAGCTGAAGCCGCAACCGCCAGTGCTCTGCAAACGTCAGCTGCAGCGAGGCCGCAAACCGCGCAGACACCGACCCCACGGTCGGCGACGGTGGCACAGCCTGCTCCACCGCGAAGGGCTACCCCACCACCGCCGCCACAGCAGTAGGGTTCATGCTGCGGTGAGCGGCTCCAGTTCGAGTTCGCCGTCGTCGTCCTCAAACAACCGCCACCCCAGCATTTCGGCCAGCGCCACCCTGCCCTCCTCGGGGCCACTGGCCAACACTTGGTCGCCAGCCCGCAGCTCAACGTGGCGACGAGGTCGATACCAGTAACGGCCGTCGCGTTCGATGGCCAGGACATTGAAGCCCGGCTCGATCGGGAGTTCGATCTCGGCCAGGGTGCGACCATCGACCTCTGAGCCTGCCCCGACGGGGAGCCGGACAACGACGTCGTCGGTCTCTCCCAGCGCCACGGCCAGAACCGGGTGCAGGTCGGTCGACTTTTCGATCATCCACACCATGCTCTGGGCCTGATCCCCGATATCTTCAGCCGCCGCACTGAGGTGGAGCAGGCCACGGAGAGGTGCTGGATCGACACCATCAACGGCTGACCGCAGGACCCAGAGCTCAAGACGGTGATTCATCTCGTCCAACCGATCTTCGAGATGGCGAACCTCAGCGGCCAGGCTTCGGTCTCGATAGACCAGAGCCGAATAGGCCAGACCGACCGCTACTTCGGAAAGGTTCTTCATCTCGACCAGCGTGTCGACGGCTCGGTCGAGGTCGGTAAGAGCGATCGCTTCGGGAGCCTCTGGCGGCGACCACGTCGGGGCACCCGCCAACTCCCGAAGCCGGGCAATGCCGTCGGGCGAACCGCGGAGGAAGAGCACATCACCGGGGTTGAGAATCTGGTCGCCTGATGGATCGACAATCCAGGTTCTGGCTCTGCGAATAGCCATGATTCGAAGTCCGGTCACGACCGGCAGCTCGAACGCTGAGACCGGTCGGTTGGCGAAATGGGATCCGTCGGCCACCTCGACCCGGTGCGAAACCTCCTCGGCCTCGGTCAGGTCGACAACCAGTTCCCGAGGTATGCCGAGTCGCCTAGTGACGATGCGGGAGATGTCGACGGCGTCGTTGGCGATCCGCTCGACGGCCGAGATGACCTGCAGGACCGACGCCATTGCCTCTGCTTCTCTGGGATTCCTGACGGCAACGATGCAGAGGGCCCGCATGTTGTGGACCAGATCGGTGATCTCTGTCTCGAGCTCGTCGACCTCGTCGGCCATGTCAGGATCGTCGAAGTACAGGGCTGCGTACGCCAGATCGACCATCAGCTCCGAGGTGTCCTTGGCCTCGGCCAGCATCTCGCGAAGTGTTTTGGATTCCATGTGTCGGTCAGCTTCCTTGCGGTGTCGAGATCATGCCACTCCCCAAACCAGCAGCGCACCCACAAAGGTCAGTGCGCCGACCACATCCAGGCTGGCGGTGACCAGGGGAATGCCGTGGTTGTCAGGATCGAGTCCGAATCGGACGACGGCCAGCGTCCCGTAGTACGCAACGGCGGCAACGAAAGTGGTGACCACCAGACCACCGGTGAGCGCTACCGCAACCAGGGTGAGAGTGCCAGGCGAGGTCTTGTCGCCGAGGGCACTCACCGAGCTGGCCAGGACCGCCAGGAAGACAAAGATGGGAACGGCCAACACGTAGGTGATGCCAATGTCGGAGCGAGCCTCACCCCGAGGTATCGAACGGGCCTCGATGAGCCCCAGATGCATCTTGGTGGCTAGACGACTGGACAGAATGCCGCCCAGCGAACCAGCCGTCGACAGGAAGCCGGGGAGCACAACGAGCAATACCGT
>CALHBU010000324.1 GCA_937930655.1 uncultured Acidimicrobiales bacterium
TTTTCGCTCTGTTGAGCTTCCGCAAGTTCCGACAGACCACCTCCCGGTGATCGATTGACCTCGACCGACGCAGCCCCAATCGAGAAGAAGATCTCCGATCGGGAGTTCGTCGCCATGTTGGCGGCCATCAGCGCCACGACAGCGCTTGGTATTGACATGGTGTTGCCGGCCTTCGGCGAGATTCGAGCCAGTCTCGGGTTGGCCGCCGATTCGCCAAGGGTGGCGCTCACCATCACGCTGTATTTCCTCGGTCTGGCCAGCGCCCAGATGTTCTACGGACCCTTCACCGATCGTTTCGGCCGTAAGCCGGTGTTGTATTGCGGGCTTGGGCTCTACGGGCTCGGTGCCCTGGGATCAGCCCTGGCCCCGACGTTCGAGCTCCTGATTCTCAGCCGGTTCGTGTGGGGAGTCGGGGCCGCTGGACCTCGAGCGCTCACCATGGCCATCGGTCGCGATCTCTACGAGGGCGATCATCTGGCCCGGATCCTGTCCTTGGTCCAAGCGGTGTTCATGATCGTTCCGGCCCTCGCTCCTTTGCTCGGAGCCGGGGTCCTCGCTGTCGGGTCGTGGCGGATGGTACTGGCCGCTCCCCTGGTGGTTATCGCAGCACTTTCGGTATGGCTGACTCGCCTGCCGGAGTCGCTACCCGCCGAGCGTCGGCGCCCTCTCACGCTCAGCCGAACCCGAGAAGCCATCGTCGCCGTTCTCTCGACCCGACGGACCATCGGTTCGGCCCTAGCCGTGATGTTCGACTTCGGTGGCTTTGCCGCCTTCCTGGCCAGTAGCCAGTTGTTGTTCGACGATGTGTACGACCGAGGCGACCAGTTCGCCTTCTACTTCGCTGGGATGAGCCTGGTCATGGGCCTGTTTCTCTTTGTCGGCAGTGGTCGGGTCAAGGCACTGGGCGCCGACCGGGTCATCGTCACCGTCATGCCGGTCACCGTCGTACTCTCGATCGGGTTCGCCCTCTGGGCGTGGCAGAGCGATGGCGTGCCCACGTTCTTCGCCTGGTTCGCCATCCTCACCCTCCTCAACGCCCTCCGAACACTCATCAACCCCCTGCTCATGGCGGCGGCCATGCAACCAATGGGAGAGCTGGCCGGCACCGCCTCGGCCGTCATCGGCACCATCAGCATGGGTGGCGGCGCCGTCCTGGCCAGCTTCGTCGACCGAGCCATCGATGGCACCGTCACACCGTTAGCGATGGCCTACGCCGGCTATGGCACCCTCGGGCTACTGGCCGCTCTGTGGGCCAGGGGCGGCACGACAACCTGACTCCGTTCGCTCCACTCCCCTAGTCTTGGTAGTGAATCAACAAAAGGGGACCATCGTGCGAGTCGAAGCAACGACAGTCAGGGATTTCAACCGGATCGACGTCAGACCCATGACCGGTTCGATCGGCGCCGAGATCGCAGGGGTCGATCTTCGTGAACTCGACGATGAGCTGGTCGCCGAGCTCCGACAGGCCTGGCTCGATCACAAAGTCCTGTTCTTCCGGGATCAGGATCTCACCCACCAGCAACACCTCGACTACGGCCGGGCCCTGGGCGAACTCGAGGTTCACCCCTTCAGCGACCAGGTCGAGGGCCACCCGGAAATCCTGGTTATCGATTCCAAACCGGATGCCTTCATTTCGGCTGAGACCTGGCACTCCGACGTGACCTTTCGGGAGGCTCCCCCTCTCGGCTCGATTCTGCTTGGTCGGATCATCCCGCCCTACGGCGGCGACACCTGTTTCGCCAACATGGAACTGGCCTACGAGATGCTGCCCGATGCCACCAAGGAGGAGATCGACGGCCTCTACGCCATCCACTCCTACGTCAAAGCCTTCGGGAAGGGCATGTCGGAGGAGCAGCTGGCCGAGGCCCAGCAGAAGTACCCCGACCAGAAGCACCCCTTGGTGCGGACCCACCCCGAAACCGGCAACAAAGGCCTGTTCATGGCCCGCAACTTCATGCTCACCATCGATGGCATGACAGCCGAGGAAAGCAAGGAACTTCGGTACCGCCTCTATGAGCAGTCCAAGATTCCCGAGCTTCAGGTTCGGTTCCGCTGGCAGCCCAACTCCATTGCCCAGTGGGACAACCGCTGCACCCAGCACTACGCCATCCCCGACCACGGTGGACAACGCCGACGGGTCGAACGGGTCACCCTCATCGGCGATCGGCCCGTCTGATGCGGATGGAATCAACGGCTGTCGCCGACTACAACCGGATCAAGGTCACTCCCACCACCGGCACCATTGGAGCCGAGATAAGCGAGGTCGACCTTCGCCAGCTCGACGATGAACTCATTGCCGAACTCGATCACGCCTGGATGGCCCACAAGGTTCTGTTCTTCCGAGACCAAGACCTCAGCCATCAGCAGCACATCGACTACGGCAAGGCCTTCGGCGAGCTCGACATTCACCCCTTCATCAAGACCGTAGATGGGCACCCCGAGATCATCGTGTTCGAGTCCGATCCAGAGAAGTTCTCAGCAGCCGAGGAATGGCACAGCGATGTCAGTTTCCAGGAGTGCCCGCCATTGGGGTCGATACTCCGTGGCCGCACCATTCCGGCCCATGGTGGCGACACCTGCTGGGCCAACATGGAGCTGGCCTACGAGCTTCTGGACGACAAGACCAAGGAAGAGATCGACGGCGCCTACGCCATCCACTCCTACGTCAAGGCCTTCGGTAGTGGCATGTCGGAGGAGAAAAAGGAAGCGGCCTACGAGCAACATCCGGACCAAAAACACCCGGTGGTCCGCACCCACCCGGTGACCGGAAACAAGATCCTCTACATCAACCGGATCTTCACCCTGACCATCGATGGCATGACCCCGCTCGAAAGCCGAGAGCTGCGCTATCGCCTGTTCGACCAGGCCAAGATTCCCGAGATCCAGACTCGTTTCCGCTGGGAGCCCAACTCCATCGCCCAATGGGACAATCGCTGCACCCAGCACTACGCCGTCCCCGATCATGGCGGTCATCATCGCCGGGTCGAGCGGGTCACCCTGGTCGGAGACCAGCCGTTCTGAGTTCCCTGCCAGCGAGTAGTTCCAACGTCACCGTTGTCGGTTGCGGCGTCGCCGGCCTCACCTCGGCCATTGCCCTGAGGGCGGCCGGGCTTGATGCCCATATTGTGGCCGCCCAGTTGCCGTTCGACACGGTGTCGGTGGTTGCTGGGGCCATATGGAGCCCCAGTCTTCTTGCCCCGTCCGACCGAGTACCGGGGTGGTCTCTCAGGACCCGACAGGTTCTGGTGGAACTGGCCGACAACCCGGCAACCGGCGTGGCCCCCATGCGGATGGTCGATCTAGCCATGGACGATTCCTACCGTTGGGGTGAGGACACACCGTTTATGCATCGGCTGCCGGTCGAGTCGCTGCCCAACGGTTTTCGAGCCGGATTCCAAGTCGAGAGCTTCAGGATCGATCCCCCCATGTATCTCCGTTGGGCCATCGACCACTTCGAATCCAGCGGGGGCACCATCACACTGGAACACATCGATGATCTGGCACAGGTTTCCGGGGACCTCATAGTCAATTGCACCGGACTCGGCGCTCGTGAGTTGGTTGGCGACACATCGATGACTCCAATCCGGGGACAAACGGTGGCGGTCGCCAACCCCGGAATCACCGACGGCATCTCCGACGAGTCAGACATCGATCAGATCGTCTACATCTATCCCCGCTCGACCGAGATGGTCCTTGGCGGCACCCGGGACCCTCACGACGACCGTCCCGATCCCGACCCCGAGATCACGGCCCGGATTCTGGCCGACACTGCGGCCCTTGACCATCGGCTTGCCGGGCTAGAGGTCATCACTGAACGGGTCGGGTTCCGGCCCGGACGCACCGAGGTCCGGCTTGAAGCCGACCAACTCGACGATGGCCGGCCGGTCATCCACAACTCCGGCCACGGCGGCGCCGGCTACATCATGAGCTGGGGTTGTGCTGACGAAGTCGTCGGCCTCGTGAACGCCCACCTCTAGCTCTCCCTGGTTTGGTCGAACTGCGTCGTGCTCGCTGCGGGTCCTTCGTCCAAGTCCTCGCTACGCACGACTCCGCCCGACCAAACCGAGCGCTCGGCACGACCCCTTACGGTTTTGAGGGGGAATAGGGGTCGATGGTGCCGGGGGCTATCGCCGGGTGGTCGGCGAGTGATTGGTTGAAGTTGATGATGGCGGCCTGGACTGGGCGTTGGAGCCAGGTGTTGCCGGGCAAGAAGACGTCGTGTCGTTCCCTTGGATCTTCGTAGAGGTTGAAGGCCCGAGGAATAGTCAGCGGCACCGCCGGGTCGAGCATGTACTCCTGCCAGATGAAGTGGAGCTTCCAATGCCGCCACTTCACCGCGTGGAGCTGGTCTCCAACAAAGGCCAGCACGTGCTCTCGCCCTGATGTTTCGGACTGTCCGGTGAAGAACGGGACGAGGTCGAGGCCGTCGATCGGACGGTCCTTCGGCAGTGGGGCACCACCGAGGGATGCGAAAGTCGTGAACAAGTCGACGGCATGGGTGAGCTCGTTGCTTACGGTCCCTGGCGCCACCTGGCCTGGCCAACGAACGATGAAGGGAACCCGAAGGCAGCCCTCCATCGCGGTGAAGTACGAGCCACCCCAGGGGCCAGACCAGCCCCGCCACGGGAGAACATCTTCGGCTCCGTTGTCGGAGGTGTAGACCACCACCGTGTCGTCGGCGACACCAAGGCTGTCGAGATGGTCGAGGAGATGTCCGAAACGGGTGTCGTTCTCTACGAACGAATCGGCGAAGTCGCCATTACCGGTGATGCCGGCAAACTCGGGGCTGGGCACCGCCGGGAAGTGGGGAAAGGCCAGGGGGAGATAGGCGAAGAACGGCTTGTCGGCCTCGACGCTGCGGCTGATGAAGTCCTCGGCCCGCTCGAAACAGCTGACATCAAAGGTCCGACGCTGGTCGACGTCGTAGTCGGCCAGGGCCACGCTGTCCTGACCGGCCACACCTTCGAAGATCTGCTCAGGGGCGACGATGGATGGGTCGTACCCGTCGGCCTCGGACCACAGCGACGAGTCGTGGGTCTCGAGAAGGCCCCACCATTCGTCGAAGCCACGGC
>CALHBU010000325.1 GCA_937930655.1 uncultured Acidimicrobiales bacterium
TAGACTGAGCCGGACGAGGCAGGATGCCGGCCCGGTCGACCCGATGATGGGGGCTGGTGTGGTCGATCACGTCCTGGGTCCAAAGAGCACGGAGCAGTTCAATCTGTTCGTCGAAGATGCGACCCCGTTCGCTCCAGTCGATGCCGAGGGCCTGGTACTCGACGTGGTTCCAGCCGGTGCCAACACCAAGGCGGAGGCGGCCGCCCGAGAGCACGTCCACCTGGGCCGCCTGCTTGGCCACCAGCGCTGTCTGGCGCTGGGGGAGGATGATGACTGCGGTCTCGAACTCGATGGTGGTGGTCACGCCAGCGAGAAAGCCGAAGGTCACCAGCGGCTCGTGGAACGGGTCGTGCTCGGTGTAGGGGCCCCATAATTTTGGGTCCCGTTCGGCGTGCTCGGCCCCCAGAACGTGGTCGTAGGCGACGATGTGGGAGTAGCCGAGCGACTCGGCGGCCTGGGCCCAGTCCCGGATGACCATCGGGTCGTTGCCGATTTCGCAGGTTGGTAGGACAGCTCCGAATTTCATGTGCAACGTTGGCACAACGCGACGACAAGTGCCTGGCCGTTCACGTCGCGAATGCAGCACTGGGCAACCCCAGGCCCGCCCTCTGGCAGGGTCTGGCCCGGGTTCTCCCCAGCGGGATCGCTGTCGCCGACGGAACGGCCACGCTCGACTGAGCGTCATTGGTGCTAATAGTTTCCGGTTGCCGGTCGACTGGGTGGGAATGGAGCAACTCATTCGCTTCATAGCTCTGCTTCTTGGCGGGACCGCGCTTCTTGCCGGAGCCAGCGTGCAAGACGCTGGTCGCACGATGACCTTTTCGGCCCCACTTGACGATGACAACAGATCGGTTCCGGCGGCGCTGACTCTCGATGTCCGGCCGGGGGCGGAGACGGTTTTGAGCGGATCCCTGGTTGAGCCAAACGAGATGTATCTGGTGATGCCCGTGTTCCTCGACGGCGGCGTTGGGGAAGGCACCACGGTGCAGGAGATCGCGGAGTTCCGCCAGCAATACCGGGACCTCGACGCCGACGCCAGTGTCACGTGGGCGATGAGTACGAGGTTTGTGTTTGACGAGGGAAATCGGGCGGCCATTGCCCAGGTGCTGGACTACGTGGAGCATCACGGAGACACCGTTGCCTACGGCGTGGGTTTCGGAAACAACATGGATTTGCTGGAGTTCACACAGCAGTTCGACGAGTACCTCTACATGTTCCGGTACAACGCCGGTGGTCGGGCCGGGGTTCACGAGCACGGGACGCAAGGGGGCCGCTCGGTCTGGGAGAGCATCCCCGAGAGGTTCCGCCCCGTCGCCGTTGTCGACTATTCGGTCAACCAGGCACAAATGGCATGGCTTCAAGAGAGCTACGGCATCGACACCGCCTTCTGGACCGCCACTCAGTACAACGTCGACCAACTCTCAGGAGTTGGCAGCCCACTGCTGCCCTACTACGCACACCAGAACAACACCCTTGTGCCCGCACAGGGGCCGGACAGCAACGGTGGGTTTGTCGTCATGAACTCACTGACGGTGGATCCAATCGGGTCGCGCTATCTCTCCGGCGAGTCTCGATTCACCATCCACCCCGCCGATCCCCTCACGGCGGACGGGATGGCGCAGATCCGGACGATAGAGCAGTACTTCGCCAACCCGTACCGAGAGCAGAACACGGTCAACTATCTGTCGCTTCTCGTTGACATCAACTGGATCTGGCGCACCCCGGTGCTGAAAGCGACCTGGGACAGGACGATGGACGATCTGATCCGACGAGAACCAGAGGTCCTCGGTGTCCAGCAGTTCGCCGATTTGTGGCGGACGGCCGGCGGCAACAACAACGAGGACAACTCGTACACACTGCTATTTCGGGGAACCGGCGCGGTGGCTCGCGATGGTCATACGTCGGACTCCGACATGCAGTACCTGTGGACGGAAACCCGCCATGAGCGAATCGTGTTGTCGAAGCGCGACAGTGAGGAGGGGTGGACGGTGATCGACTTCACTGACTATGCCGTCGACATGGTGCCGGTTCTGAGTACAACCACGCTCGGCAGGGACGAAGACGTGAGCTACGTATCAGGTCGTAACTACAAGCTCAGCCCCACCGCGCCGCTTCCCCCGGACGCGTGGTCACGAATCCATGATCGAATGGCGGCGATTGGCTTCGACGAACCGATCGTCAGCGAGTGAATCAGCGGTTGGCGACGTTCGGGAGTCCCATGTTTCCCCGGAGCGTCTGCTGCTCGTAGTCGAGCCGAAACAGGCCCCTGGCCTGGAGTTCGGGTACGACCATTCCGCAGAAGTCCTGGAGTGTCCCTGGGACGATGGCGGGTAGCAGATTGAATCCGTCAGCTGCCCCGATTCGGAACCAGTGCTCCATGTGGTCGGCGACGTCCTCCACACTTCCGATCACAAGCCCGTGGTGGCGCGATGCTTTGGCCCGGATGGCAACCTCGGCGAGTGAGTACCCGTTTTGCTGGCCGATGCGGACGAAGTTGCCGGGGTCGCTCATGCGGAGGTCGTTGCCCTCGAGTGACGGCATGGGCTCGTCGGGGTCGTAGCCCGTGAGATCGACACCACCTAGGAGGCGGCTGAGATGTTCGATGGCGTCCTCCCGATCGACCATGGCGTGAAGCTCATCGAACTTGGCCTGGGCCTCCTGGCGCGTTGGAGCTACGAAGACCGAGAGGCCGGGCAGGACCCGGATGTCGTCGGGGGAACGGCCATGGTCAGCGGCCGCCGCCTTGATCCGCTGCGAGAAGGCTCGGGCCGCTTCGATGTCGGCCTGGGCGGTGAAGATCACGTCGGCAATCCGCGAGCCCATCTCCACCGTGGCATCCGACCCGCCGGCCTGGATCACGACGGGGCGGCCC
>CALHBU010000326.1 GCA_937930655.1 uncultured Acidimicrobiales bacterium
ATCCTCACGCCCACCCTCGAACGCTTTGACCTTGGCCTGCTCACCGAGGAACAAGACGACAACGGCAGCCGCCTGGTCGCTGACTACTTCTGGAGCATCGATCCCCTTGATGGCACCCTGCCGTTCATCGAAGGATCTCCCGGCTACGCCGTTTCACTCGCTCTGGTCGGACGGGACGGCACCCCGTGGCTTGGCGTGGTCTATGACCCCGTCGAGGCCACGACATTGCACGCCGTCAAAGGGGTCGGAGGGTTCCGGGATCATCGCCCTTGGCCGATCGAGAAGCGAGCAGCGGGAAACGTGCTCTCCGTCTTCGCTGATCGCAGCTTCCTGGCGATGGAAGACCACGAGCTTGTCATCGATGGACTGGAAGAGATCGCACGAGATCTCGATCTGACAGGTGTCGAGTTGTCTGCCACCAGCGGGGCGGTCATGAATGCCTGTGGCGTGCTTGCCGGTCCGCCTGCCTGCTACGTCAAGTATCCGGCATCAACTGGTGGCGGCAGTGTGTGGGACTTCGCCGCCACCGCATGCCTCTTTCACGAGCTTGGTGCTGTGGCCACCGATATCGAGGGTGGCCCGCTCGATCTGAATCGGTTGGACTCGACCTTCATGAATCATCGAGGGGTGCTGTTCGCCACTGACGAGGAGCTAGCGCAACGAATCCGAGGAAAATGAGAATCATTCGCATTTGGGTAGTGAACGGCGTCGCCTCCCACCTACGATTCAAATCGATAATGATTCTCAAAACGTGATGGCGGAGCGCGCTGCTTGACCAACGCCATCAGCTACCCAAGGAGCTTCCAGATGTTCTCTGTACGCAGCACAGCCCAGAGTGACTCCGCAGGGCGTCCAAGTTGGTGGTTCGCCGTTATGGCGGCGTTCGCCGTCGTACTGGCCGCCTGTGGCTCCGGGGATGAAACCGCCACCGACCAACCTTTGCAGACGACCGCCTCGACCACGGAAACCGATGAGGATCATGACGAGGATGAGGATCACGAGGATGAGGACCATGACGAATCAGCTGGCCTGGGTGCTCACGAGCACGGCACGGCCGAGCTTTCGGTTGCCTGGATCGGTGCCGACGTAGTCGTTGATCTGATCAGCCCCACTCAGAACGTGTTCGGCTTCGAGTACGAGCCCGAGACCGACGAAGACGTTGCTGTCGAGGCTGAGCGAACAGCAGCCATCACCGCCGACGGCATCGTCACCATCAACGATGGGGCTACCTGTGAGCTGACCGAGCCGGCGACGACCGAGATCGAACGGGAGGGAAGTCACTCCGAGATCACGGTTTCGTGGACCTTCTCGTGTGACAACCCGGCCGACATCGCTGAGGTTGACCTAACCGCCCTGTTCGAGGAGTTCCCAGGGTTCGAGGACATCGATGCGGAGTGGGTTTCCGACACCGATCAGTCCTCAGCCGAGCTCTCTCCGGGTCAGGGCACGCTACAACTGGTGTCTTGACCGCTGACACCAACTCAGTCCTTTGTCTCGAACGGGCGCGCTTTCGCTGGCCGGGTCAGCGCGAGGACCTCATCGCCATCGATGACCTGAGTCTGCAGACCGGCGAGCATCTCTTCGTTCGCGGGGCCAGCGGAAGCGGAAAGACCACCCTGTTGAACCTCCTGGCAGGAGTCCACACACCGACCAGCGGCGCTGTTCGGCTGTTAGGGACGGATCTGGCGGAGCTTTCGGCCAGTCGACGGGACCAGTTCCGAGCCGACCACATCGGTGTCATTTTCCAGCAGTTCAACCTTCTTCCCTACCTGTCGACGCTGGAAAACGTGACCCTGGCGTGCTCCTTCTCGTCTCGCAAGCGAGCCCGAGCGACAAAGGAGACC
Organism: uncultured Acidimicrobiales bacterium; assembly: GCA_937930655.1. Lineage (GTDB taxonomy): Bacteria > Actinomycetota > Acidimicrobiia > Acidimicrobiales > SZUA-35 > JAHECQ01. The sequence goes on from CALHBU010000326.1 coordinate 1,845, forward strand.
GATGTCGTCACCAGCGCTCGCCGACTGTTGGAGTCACTGAATCTCGGCCGCGAGCTGCACCGAGCAGCGGTAAACAAGCTGAGCGTTGGTCAACAACAGCGGGTGGCAGTTGCCCGAGCCCTCATCGGCGGCCCCGAGATTCTCATCGCCGACGAACCGACGTCGGCACTCGACGCCGACAACCGTGACCGTTTTATGGAGCTCCTCTTTCGGGAAGCCGAAGCCCAGAATTGCACGCTCGTCTTCGTGAGCCATGACCCCCAGCTGGCGGAACGGTTCGATCGAACCATCGAACTTCACTCGCCGAGCGACGACGGGGAGGTGGCTACATGAACCTGCTGCGAATCGCGTTGAAGAGTGCTCGCTTCAGGAAAACGAGCTTGCTCCTTACCGTGTTCACGATCGCCATCAGCGTCACCCTGCTGCTCGGCGTCGACAAGATCCGCAAAGAATCCAAAAGCAGTCTTCTCAATACTGTTTCTCAGACCGATCTCATCGTCGGGGCTCGAAGCTCGCCGACCAATCTCCTGCTGTACAGCGTCTTCCGCATCGGCAACGCCACAAACAACGTCACCTGGGAAACCTACGAATCGATTGCCGACCGAGACGAAGTGGCATGGACCGTTCCGATCTCACTGGGCGACTCCCATCGGGGCTTCCGAGTCATGGGTACGAGTACGGACTACTTCGACTTCTACCAATACGGTGAACGCCGCTCGCTGGTCGTCGGTTCGGGTGAGCGATTCGAGGGCGTGTACGACGCAGTCCTTGGCGCCGATGTGGCGAATGAGCTGGGCTACACCATCGGCACCGAGATCATCATCTCCCACGGTCTCGTCTCGGCCGACTTCGCCGGACATGATGACAAGCCATTCACCGTTGTCGGGATTTTGGAGAAGACCGGCACACCGGTCGATCGCACCATCCATGTGAGTCTGGCCGGTATAGAGGCCATTCACGTCGATTGGCAGGACGGTGGGCGCTCGTCGGTAACCCTCGATGCCGAACAAGCTTTGCAACTCGACCTGACACCGACCTCGATCACGGCCTTCCTCGTCGGCCTCGAGAATCGGGCCGAGACGTTTCGGGTGCAACGCGAGATCAACGAGTATCCCGACGAGCCGATGTCGGCCATTCTCCCCGGCGCGACCCTGGCCGAGTTCTGGCGAACGATTTCGACCATCGAACAGATCTTGTTCGTCATCTCCGGATTCGTCCTGGTCGTTGGTCTGCTCGGAATGCTGACCACCATTCTTTCGACACTCAATGAACGTCGACGGGAGATTGCAGTGCTCCGATCGATCGGTGCTCGAGCCAGTCATGTCATCTCGCTAATTTTGCTTGAGACCCTCATGGTGGTGACCGCCGGGTGTATCGCCGGTGTTGGCCTCCTCTATGGGCTTCTGGCGATCGCCCGCCCGATGGTCGCCCGCCGAACCGGGGTCGACCTAGCCATCACGTGGCTCGATGCGACACAGCTCGCCATTCTGGGGAGTGTGATCGTGGGTGCCGGGTTTGTGGCCCTCATCCCTGGCATCATTGCGTATAGGCGATCGATACAGGACGGATTGGCCCTCAAAGTATGAACGTTTTGAACCGATGGTCACAGTCATGAACCCACGCTCAACATCGACACTTGTACGTGGGCGACGCACCCCGTTGGCGGTGCTGTTCGCCATGGCGGTGGTCGTGGCGGCCTGTGGCTCAACGGCTGAATCCACAACCGGGGAGTTGCCGGCAGAAGAATCGTCGGTCGACGCAACCACCGAGCAGACTCACGCCTTTGGGGCATCGCTCGACGAGTTCCTCGAGACCGACGGGGAGAAGCCTGCGAGCGCTCCTCCTCCCGATGGGTTTGAAGAAATCGAGTGGGAGGACCTCGTTCCACCCGGTTCCACTCCGGCCGATATCTCGGCCAAGTTCGACGAACGGATCGCGGCAGTTGTGCCCGGATCTCCCGAAGCGAATGAAGTCTTTGCCGAGCTGCAGGCCGAGTACGACAACCAGCCGGTCAATCCCGACCTTGCTGGTGAAGCGATCCAACTGGCTGGCTTCGTCGCTCCGTTGACCTACTCGGGAGAGCTCGTCACCGAATTCCTCCTGGTGCCCTATTTCGGGGCATGTATCCATGTGCCCCCGCCGCCGGTCAACCAGACCGTCTTGGTCTCCTTGCGAGAGGGAGAAGGACTCACCATCGACGAGTCCTGGGGTGCTGTCTGGGTGTCGGGCACTCTCACCGTCGACGGCGCCGAGACCGACCTGGCCACCGCTGGCTACACCATTAGCGATGCCCAAACCGGCGCCTACGACGGGTACTAGCCAACACCGCAGTCATTCATCCCGACCCGGTCTGAGTCGAGCCCTCAGGTCGATCATGTCGATGCCTTGAGCTAGAACACCTCCGGTACGCAGGACCAGGAGATCGGGCTCAAGATGGCATTGCAGAAGTTGATGGTGGCCAACCGTGGGGAGATAGCGATACGGGTGATGCGGGCTGCCGCTGATCTCGGGGTGGCCACGCTCGCTGTTCATCCGGCCGACGATGCCGCATCGCTCCATACCCGCATGGCCGATGAGGTTCGACAGCTCGAAGGGCTGGGGCCGGCCGCCTACCTCGACGTAGCCCAGCTGGTTCGCCTTGCCGCCGAAACGGGATGTGACAGCGTGCACCCCGGCTACGGCTTCCTGGCCGAAAACGCCGAGTTCGCAGCTGCCTGCGAGGAGGTGGGGCTTACGTTCGTGGGTCCGACCCCGGCGATGCTCGAACTCTTTGGCGACAAAGTGGCTGCCAGAGCGCTTGCCCAACGTTGCGACGTGCCGGTGCTTGCGGCGACTGAAGGTGCCACCGACCTTGCCGGCGCCAGCGAGTTCTTTTCGTCTCTGGGAACCGGAGCTGCGGTGATGGTCAAAGCGTTGGCCGGAGGCGGCGGGCGGGGTATGCGGCCAGTTCACAGCCTTGCTGATCTTCCCGAAGCGATGACTCGGTGCTCCTCAGAGGCTCAGGGCGCCTTTGGCAACGGCGAGGTCTACGTCGAGCAGTTGCTACCCGCGGCTCGTCACATCGAGGTACAGGTCATTGGAGACGGCAGTGACATCTCCCACGTATGGGAACGTGAGTGCAGCATCCAGCGGCAACGACAGAAGCTCATTGAGATCGCTCCGGCTCCTGCTCTGCCCGATGCCGTACGCACCCGACTCCTCGACGCCGCGGTGCGACTGGCCAGTGAGGTCGACTACCGGAGCCTCGGCACGTTCGAGTTCCTGGTCGACGCCAACGGAGGACCCGACGCAGCTGTTGCCTTCATCGAGGCCAACGCCCGGGTGCAGGTGGAACACACCGTTACCGAGCAAGTGACTGGCGTCGATCTGGTGTCCTCGCAGCTTCTTATCGCTGGTGGTCAGTCGTTGGAGGACCTGGGACTGACCCAAAGGGAGATCCCCAACCCGTCGGGTTTTGCCGTGCAAGCCCGAGTGAATCTGGAGACGATGCAAGCCGACGGTGGCGTTCGTCCGGCGGGTGGTGTGTTGGATACCTACGATCCCCCCGCCGGCCCCGGGCTTCGAACCGACGGCTATGGCTATGCCGGCTACGCCACCAGTCCCAGCTATGACTCGCTGGTTGCCAAGGTCATTGGCCATGGCCCCTCGTTTGACGTAGCAGCGCGACGCACCGCTCGTTCCCTTGCCGAGTTTCGTATCGAAGGAGTCGACACCAACATCCCGTTCCTGCGGGCGCTACTGGCTCATCCGGATGTGCTGACAGCGAAGGTCCACACTCTTTTTGTCGACGAACACCTCGGGGCTCTCCTAGCCGTAGCCGATGCTGATTCTGACGCCCGCTTTGTCAGCAAGACCAGGTCCGAAACTCCAGCCGGCTCGGGTCCGTTGGCCACTTCGGCCACCACCGGCCCAGAGGGCACGGTGGCCCTGCCAGCACCGCTACAGGGAACCGTCATCTCGATTGCTGTAGCCGTCGGCGACGAGGTTGCCGCAGGGCAGTCGGTGCTGGTGATGGAGTCGATGAAGATGGAGCACGTGGTGAGCGCCGAACGCAGCGGTGTTATTCGAGCCATCGAAGTGGAGCCGGGTGTCGCCATCTACGAGGGGCACGCTTTGTTGTACATCGAGGAAGGCGAGGTCTCGGTCACAGCCGTCGCCAGCACCGAAGAGGTGGACCTCGACCTGATCCGGCCTGATTTGGCTGAGGTCCTCGAACGCCACGAGCTCCTCACCGACGAGCGGCGGCCCGATGCGGTTGCCCGGCGGCGCAAGACCGGCCACCGAACCGTTCGGGAGAACGTGAACCAGCTGATCGATCCTGGCTCGTGGGTCGAGTACGGGTCGAGCGTGGTGGCGGCCCAACGGAGCCGCCGAACTGACGAAGACCTCATCCACAACACGCCGGCCGATGGCATGGTGTCTGGCATCGGGGCCGTCAATGGAGACAGCTTCGATGAGGAAGCTGCCCAAACGGTGGTGATGGCCTACGACTACACAGTTCTGGCCGGCACTCAGGGCGTCTTCAACCACTACAAGAAGGATCGCATGATGGAGCTGGCCCGGGACTGGCGCCTCCCGGTCATTTTCTTCGCCGAGGGTGGCGGTGGTCGTCCCGGTGATGTCGACGCCATCACCGGCTTCGGTCTCGATCTCAAGACGTTCTACACCTGGGGCGAGTTGTCAGGCACAGTGCCCTTGGTTGGTGTCACCACCGGCCGTTGTTTCGCCGGCAACGCAGTGGTCCTCGGCTGCTGTGACGTGGTGATTGCCACCGAAGGTTCGAACATTGGGATGGGCGGCCCAGCCATGATCGAAGGCGGCGGCCTTGGGGTGTACAGCCCCGAGGAGGTGGGCCCGCTCTCGGTCCAGGTTCCCAGCGGCGTCGTCGACATCGTTGTCAAAGACGAGGTCGAGGCTGTGGAGGTGGCCAAGAAATATCTGAGCTATTTCCAAGGCCGGACGACAGATTGGACGGCGCCCGATCAGCGACGGCTCCGCCACGTGGTGCCGGAGAACCGTTTGCGGATCTACGACATCAGAGAAGTTCTCGAGAACCTGTTTGATGAGGAGTCAGTTCTCGAGATTCGAAAGGGCTTCGGCGACGGCATGGTGACCGCGTTGGCCCGAATAGAGGGGCGCCCGGTGGGGGTGATCGCCAACAACCCGGCTCATCTCGGTGGAGCCATCGACAGCGACGCGGCCGACAAGGCCACCCGGTTCCTGCAACTGTGCGATGCCTTCGATCTGCCGATCGTCTCGCTGACCGATACCCCCGGCAACATGGTTGGACCAGAATACGAGAAGCAGGCGCTGGTCCGGCACTGCTGTCGGATGTTCGTGACCGCTTCGTCGGTAACGGTGCCGTTCTTCACGTTGGTCCTCCGAAAGTCCTACGGGCTTGGAGGCCAGGGGATGGCGGCCGGCAGTACCAAGAGCTCGTTCTGGACGGTTGCCTGGCCCACCGGCGAGTTTGGCCCCATGGGCCTCGAGGGTGCCGTGCAGTTGGGGTTCCGCAAAGAGCTGGAAGCGGTCGAGGACGACACCGAACGCAACGCTCTGTTCGAGAAGCTGTTGGCGCAGATGTATGACGAGGGCAAAGCCCTCAACTCGGCCATGAAGTTCGAGATCGACGAGGTCATTGATCCGGCCGAAACACGGCATTGGATTCTGGCCGGCCTCAAATCGACGCCGGTTCAGGGTTGGCGCCAACGAGAAACTCCGAAGCGCCCTTGTGTCGACACCTGGTGACCAAACTGGAGCCCTCATAGCTTCGTAGCGAGCGTCGAAGCGCCACAGGTGGACCGATGTCGGGCTACCTTCTGGCGAATGGAACGCGCCGCCGAGCGGACCGAGCCTCAGCTCCGACACATTCCAGCCATTGATGGCCTGCGGGGCTTGGCCGTGCTGCTCGTTGTGGTTTACCACCTGGATGCCGAAAGACTCAGCGGAGGTTTTGTCGGCGTCGACATCTTTTTCGTCTTGTCGGGCTTCTTGATCACCAGTTTGATGTTGGCCGAGTACGCCCGAGACGAGAGGATTGATCTCGTCAACTTCTGGGCGAGAAGGGCTCGGCGATTACTCCCCGCCCTCTTTGTCCTGCTGCTAGTAGTCGCGGCGTTGGGCTTTCGACTGGATCCGGTCGAACGCTCGACACTGCGTTGGGATGCCTTGACGTCGCTGCTCTACGTGCAGAACTGGCGATTCGTGGCTACGGGACAAACCTACGCAGCCGAAAATTCGGATCCCTCGCTGCTCGGGCATCTCTGGTCGTTGTCTATCGAAGAGCAGTTCTATCTGCTCTGGCCGGTCCTTTTCGTGCTCTTGATGGGTTTTGCTGGTCGCCGCAACCGACTGACCTCAGTTATCGCAGTAGGCCTGGCTTCGGCTGTGTCAGCAGCGTTGTTGGCCGCTGGCTATGACCGGTTTGACCCGTCGGCGGCGTATTTCTCGACCCATACCCGAGCCTTCGAACCGTTGGCCGGCGCACTACTGGCCTTCGTTGTGGCGCCCCGCCAGTTCAAGGGGCAACGCTTCAAGCTGCCAGCAATTGTCTCAGCGGGTGTGGCTCTAGTCAGCTTGGCAACGATTCTGGTTGCCGCCACGCAGCTCCATTTTCGATCGGCGTCGTATTACCAAGGCGGCGCTGTCGTTGTCACGGTGGCAACCTGCGCCCTTGTTCTTGATCTGACGGGTGGTCGCGGTTTGGCTACCACGTTGTTCTCCAGCTCGCCGCTGGTTGGCTTGGGCAAGGTGTCGTATGGCCTGTATCTGTGGCATTGGCCGGTCATCGTTTGGATGAACGCCGACAGGACAGGCCTGAGTGGGATCGCTTTGTTGGCCACCCAGGTGATCGTCTTTTCGGCTCTCACGTTTCTCTCCTACCGGTTCGTCGAACAACCGATCAGAGCGGGCCAGTTCTCTGGCGCACCGGCCAAGACGTTGGTTGCCAGCCTGGCCGCCATCGTTGCGCTTGCCGTTGCAATTCCGCTTCTCACAACAGGTGCCGAGCAGGTCCCTGACTACCTGGCGGAAGACGGTGGAATCCGGACGGTTGAGGCTGGAACGGTTCCAACGCAACCGACCGAAGGCGACGTGACCGCTGGAGAAGCGACCGAAGTCGAGGAGGAAGTTGAGGAGACCGTCGCCCTTGGCGTGATCGGCGACTCTGTGGCGAGAAGTCTGGCCCCTGGTTTCGAGCAAGAGGCGGTGGCCCGCGGTCTGAATTTTGCCCAGGCCACCTTCGGCGGATGCTCTGTCGGCCAGTTGCTTCGCCTGAACGCCGATGAAGTGCCCTTCAGCAATGCTCAGCGGTGCGTTGATGAGACCGCAGTGGCCTTTGACGATTTGGTGGCCAACGCCGACCCATCGGTGGTCGTTTGGTACAGCCAGCGGGAGCGCTACGCAGTTGAGAAAGATGGCGAGGTTCTGCGGACGGGAACGCCGGAATGGCGCGACGCAGTCTTTGCTGACTGGACATCAACTCTCGACAGGCTGAGCAGCAGGGATGCTGTCATCGTGCTTGTCCTCCCGGCCTATGGAGCTGGGGGGAGCACGACGCGTTGCGAAGGCGCCGATCCACTGGCGATTCTTTCAATCGACAGGTGCGTTGCCGACAACGGTGCACTACAGGGTGGACCACTTCGGGCTTACTACCGGCTGTGGGCCGCCGAGCACAGCGATCGGGTAATCGTCATCGACGCGACTCCAGTTGTGTGTCGGGGCCGGGAGATCTGTGTCACCGAGGAAGGTGAGCTCGACTATCGACCCGATGATGGCATTCACTTCGCCGAAGACGGTGCGGCCGATGTCGCAGGCCTTCTGCTTGATCTTATCGACGAAGAACTCGTCGAGAGAGGTATGCCGGCGCTGGGAACATGAGCGAATATGCGAGGCGGTCATGCCATCAAAAGGGCGCTGGTAACGATGGCAGCGAGCACGGCGGTCATAACCGGCAGACCAAGGCGTAGATAGTCGGTGAAGCGGTAGCCCCCGGGCCCGTAGACCATGGTGTTGGTTTGGTACCCGATGGGGGTGAGGAACGATGAGCTGGCGGCCACACCAACAGCGATGGCCAGTGTGCGCCCGTCCAGCCCCTCCTGGGCCGATACCGATTGCACGATCGGAAAGAGCAGCACAATGGCTGCACTATTGGTGACCAGCTCGGTGAGGAGCGAGGTTGCCACCACTAGCCCGATGATCAGTCCGATGTTTCCAAATGGGCCCAGGGTGCCGATGACACCGTTCGCCAACTGCTCGGCCAGACCTGTCGACTCCACTGCCGACCCCAGTCCGAAGGCAGCGGCAATCATCACGATCACACCTATGTCGACTGCTTCCCTGGCCTCAGTGGTCGACAGCACTCGGGTTGCCACCAGCGCAATGGCGCCAAGGGCAGCCGATCGCAGGACGCTGAACGAACCGCCGGTTACCACCGGCAGTCCAACGATGGTCAGCATGACTAGCCCCGCTAACACCGCGTTGACGCCATCGGCTCGGGGCATCCCGAAGCGAACGCTCTCCTGATGGTCGGTGGGCGGAGGGTCCTCCGACAAAGGATCGAGATCCGGAGGCAGACCCATATCAACCCTGGCGATAAGCAGAAACAGGCCCCGGTCGCGCCATCGTTGCCGAAAGCCATCGTCGGCGATCAAAAGCAGGCTGTCACCATGACGAAGGACCATCCGATCGAGACGCTCAGAAAGTTCCTCGCCGGAACGGTGGACGGCCACCACAACGCCCCCGAGTTGATGGCGAAAATCGCTGTCCCGCAGTGTTCGACCCACCAACGGCGAACTGGCGCTGATGACTGCCTCGAAGAACGACATCCGGGCCTGGTCACCGAGGAGAAGGTGCCGTTGATCGCCAGCAAGTCCCTCGAAGGCCTTGAGAGCCACGATGGCATCTGCCGATGCCCGGAACGACAGCCCATCTCCCGCTTCGAGGTGGAGGTCTTCAGCTATTTCCAACCGTTGACCGCCCCGATCGATGGAGATGAGAGTTCCATCGGTCAGTCGGGTCAGGGCTGTGTCGGCGAGGGGTCGGCCGACCAGCGACCCGGGCTCACCCCGGGCGTCTCGGTCTTCGACAACGAAGCGCACCAGGTACTCACGGACGCCTCCGTTCTGAGCGCTACCAGGACGAGCCCGGTCAGGCAGAAGGCGCGGGGCCAGAAAGAGCATGGTCACCAGACCGGCGATGGCGGCCGGCAAGCCGATGGGTGCCAGTTCGAACATACCGAGCGGTTCTTCCCCCGACTCGGCCAACAAACCGGAAACCAGGAGATTGGTGGAGGTGCCGATCAAGGTCACGCCACCTCCAAGGATGGCGGCGTAAGAGATGGGAATGAGAATCCGGGATGCAGCGACTTCTTCTTCGTCGCTCCAGCGGACGACCGGGTCGATCAGCATGGCGACAATGGGCGTATTAGAGAAGAATCCCGATGCCGCACTGGCCGGCACCAGCAGCCGAGCGAGCGTCATTCTCAGTCCAGACCCTGATCGAAGGAGACCGCGAAGAATCGGCGTGAGGGCGTTGGTTTTCTCGACCGCCCGAGCAGCCACGTACAGAAGGCCGATGGTCAGGGGCGCAGGGTTGGAAAAGCCGGCGAAGGCCTGGGCTGGTGTGATGACATCGAGGGTGAAGAGCACAACGGTGGCTCCCACGACACCGGCCGCCGGTGAAACCCAGTCGCGGACCAGCGCCAGGCCCATTGCAAACAACACAACGATGGTGATCCAGGCGTCAACGTCCATCGAAGCGGGGACCAGTCGCCTTAGTGGGCCGAGGCCGGCTCGCTTTTGTGGAACTGGGAGACGACCGCAACGACAAGGCCTCCAACGATAAGACCAACAACGGCGGAGAGCGCGGTATTGACCAGCCAGGCCAGCAAGCCGCCGATGCCTCCGACGTCGGCCACTGCACCCTCGAGGTCATGGACGATGTCGTAGATGCCGTCCCAACCCAGCTCGTGGGTACCAACGATCAGAATGTGGCCGCCAACCCACAACATGGCGGCCGTCCCAATGATGGTGAGCCACTTCAACAGAACTGGCATGAAGCTCACCATGCCCCGTCCGATCCGCTGGGAGCTCTCCGATTCCCTTTGCGCAAGAGAGAGACCGATGTCGTCCATCTTCACAATGAGGGCCACTGTCCCGTAAACGATCACGGTGATGAACAGCGCGACGACCACCATGATGATCGCCCGCTGGAGGAGTGTCTCGTCGAGTACTTCTTTGAGAGAGATCACCATGATTTCGGCCGACAGAATCAGATCGGTCCGCACCGCCCCCTTGACGGTGGCTTCCTCGGCCTCTGGGCCCTGCACAACCGAAGCAACGTCGTGGCTGTGATCGTCGCCTTTGACCTTGTGGTAGATCTTTTCGGCGCCTTCGAAACAGAGGAAGGTTCCCCCAGCCATCAGGATGATCTCCACCAACACCGGTGCCACTTCGCTCAGGAGAAGGGCCACAGGAATGATGAAGATCAGCTTGTTGCGAAGCGATCCCTTGGCAATCCTCTTGATGATCGGCAACTCCCGGTCGGCGGCCAGGCCCTGTACATAGGCTGGGGTGACCGCGGTGTCGTCGACTACGACGCCGGCGGCCTTGGCGCTGGCCCGTCCGGCGGCAGCACCGACATCATCGATCGATGCCGCAGCCAGCTTCGCCAGCGCGGCAATATCGTCAAGCAGACCGACTAGACCACCAGCCATCAGTTTCCTTTCCGAACCATGTGAACGGGTGAGAGCTTATGCCGGGCGACACCGGAGAGGTTGCAATGTCGACGACACCGGTCGAAAGTTGACCCATGCCTGCCCAGCCCCGATTGGTTGAGTCGTATTGGCCTGCGACCGAGACCGAACCGCTGCTCGATTCGACCTGCGGCGATGTTCTCCGACAAGCAGCCGAGCTGTATCCGACGGCAACTGCACTCATAGACGCCGACGGACCATCCGGGTCCAGGCGTAGCTGGACCTATCTGGAGCTGCTCACCGAAGCGGAACAGCTGGCCAGGTGTGTGGCCGGTCGCTTTCCCAAAGGAACACATGTTGCGGTGTTCGGTGGGAATTCGCCGGAATGGGTGATCACCCAGTTCGCCCTGGCTCTTTCCGGGCTTGTGATGGTCACGGTCAATCCGGCCCTCAAAGTGGAAGAACTGGCCTACGTGCTTCGCCAATCGAAGTGCCGCGGCATCTTCCACCAAGCCGAGTATCGAGGAGCGGACATGGGCTCGGTCATCGAACAGGCATGTGACCTCAACGGCGGTCAGCTCGACGTCGTGCACCGGCTGGAGGACCTGGACCAGGTGCTGGCCCACTGGATCCCAGCCGAAACGCTTCCCACCGTCGAGCCCGATGACCCGGCCATGATCCAATACACCTCGGGCACAACCGGGAACCCCAAGGGGGCAGAACTAAGTCACCACAGCGTGACCAACAACTCACGGTTCATGGCCTTGATAAAGGGGATAGACCACACCACCATCAACTTGGCCGTGGCCCCGCTATTCCACACCGCAGGGTGCGTCGCCAACGTGTTGGGGTCGGTGCAGGCTGGCTGCACCATGCTGCAGCCGTCGGCGTTCAGCGCAGCATCGATGTTGGATCTCATCGCCGAGGAGAAGGTGACATTCACCTTTGGGGTGCCGACCATGCTCATCGCCCTACTGAACGAACAGGCGGAGAATCCTCGCGATGTTTCAAGCCTCACAACCATGTTCTCCGGTGCGGCCACGGTTCCCGTCGACGTCGTCAAACGGGTCGAAAAAGAGTTCGGTGTACGACTGATCATCGGCTATGGACAGACCGAAACATCTCCCGCCATCACCCATACCCGTCTCGACGATTCTCCCGAGGACAAGAGCGAGACCATCGGCTACGCCATTCCCCGAATCGAGGTCAAGATCATCGATACCGAGACGGGGGAGATCCTGCCGGTAGGGCAAGCCGGCGAGCTATGCACCCGCGGCTTTCATCTCATGCTCGGCTATTTCGACAACCCGGAAGCGACCGCAGCCACCATTGACAGCGAGGGCTGGCTGCACACCGGTGACCTGTGCACGATGGACCAACGTGGCTACTGCCGAATCACCGGTCGGCTGAAGGATCTGATCATCCGAGGCGGAGAGAACATCTATCCACGGGAGATAGAAGAAGTGCTCTATGCCCACCCGGCTGTTTCTGAAGTGGCAGTCATCGGTGTGCCCGACGACTACTGGGGGGAAGAGGTCGGGGCGGTGCTCACTTTTGCGCCAGGTCACGAGGTCAGTGGTGAGTCGCTTCGTGCGTATGTGGCTGAGCGGCTGGCGAAGCACAAAGTGCCCAGCCACTGGTTTGCGATGCCGGAGATTCCTTCGACCGCCTCGGGCAAGCTGCAGAAGTTCAGGCTCGTCGAATTGCTTGCACAAAATGAGCTTGATGACGGAAGAATCTGACGTTGCTCGCCCCCAGGAGCGGGCCTAGCTATCTGAGGTGAAGTTCGGAGGCCGCTTCTGGGCGAAAGCCTTCGATGCTTCTCGCTGATTTGGGCTGCCAAGAACATGACTGATGTGTTCCCGCTCCAGCGCGAAGTTCTCGGCCGGGGTTCGCTGCGTGACGTTCTGCAACAACGATTTCATTCGTCGGATGGCGTCGGGGTTTTTCGAAGCAATCTCTGTGGCCAAGGCCATGGCCGCCTGGTGGGGGTCGTCGCTGGTTCGCAAGGCCAGCCCCAGTTCGACCGCCTCGGTACCGGAGAGCATGCGGCCGGTGAAGTAGAGCTCCTTCATCACTTCTGCTCCCACCAACCGGCCAAGCGTCACCGATGCCGCCATGTCGGGCATCGCACCCCATTGGATCTCAAGCAACGACAGCTTGGCATCGGGATGGACGATCCGTAGATCTGGGCCCAGGGCTATCTGAAAGCCACCACCCAGCGCATGGCCGCTGATAGCACCGATCACCGGCACCTCGATCTCCTGCCAAACCCAGGCTGCCTGCTGTGCCGTATGAGTGCTCGCTCCATCAGGCACCGACAGGAGCTCCTCGACATCCATGGCGGCGAAATTGGCGCCAGCACAGAATGACCTTCCCTCGCCGGAGAGAACCACGGCGCGGAGGTCCTTCTGGAGCTTGAGAGACTCGCCAGCCTCGACAAGAGCACGAAACATCTCAGTGTCCAAGGCGTTGAGCTTCTCGGGGTGGTTCATCCTCACATCAGCTACACCCTGGTCGATCTCCACCAGAACTCGGTCGTTGCTCACAGTCGATCTCTTTCCGTTTGGGGTAGTCGGTCAGCCTCGCTGCAGGCGACCGGGACGTTCGCCTGTGAGCTCGTCGTCGAGCACCGTCACAACGCCTCGCTTGATGGTGGCCCGGTATCCCTCCACCTTCTGAAGTAGCCGGGTGCCCCCGGCCGGAAGGTCGGCCACCAGATGGGGAGCCATGACGTTCAGCCGTTCGTGATCGATCACGTTGAGGTCGGCCAGCTTGCCGACCGCAATTTGGCCTCGGTCAGTCCAGCCGACGTGGGCCGCGGTGGCCTGAGTCTGACGGTGCACCACGTCTTCGATCGGAATCAGCTCGCCCCGCGAGCGGTCTCTGGTCCAGTGAGTGATGGCGGTGGTGGGAAAGGAGCCGTCGGAGATGGCATTGCAGTGAGCGCCAGCATCGGAAAGTCCGAGGATCGAGTTGGGCGAAGTCATCATCTCCCGAAGATCGTCGAGGTCGCCGTTGGCGTAGTTCATGAGCGGCATATACAGCAAGCGTTCGCCGTCGTTGTCGAGGAGCATGTCGTACATGACCTCATTGGGCTCCCGACCCTCGGCCTCCGCCAGGCCGGCCACCGACCGTTCCGGCGTGGGCTCGTAGTCGGGTACATCGGCCACCGGATACATGCGGTCGTAGGCCGAGTGAATGACCTTGGCGAAGCTACGGGGAGTGGCCTGGCCATGTTCGGCCAGGATCTTCGAACGAACCTCGGGCGACTGCATCTGAGTCAACCGCTCGGCTGGGTCGAGGCCATCCATCGCTACATAGGTCGCACTGAAATTGAGGGGATTGGCCGAGGCGTTGAGACCGATCAGAAGGCCGATGGGGCGAACCGCGACCTGGGCCTTGGCTTCTGCCCCGTTGCTATTCCATTCGTCGATGGCCGACAACAGCTGCCGGAACCGGTTCGGGGTGTCGTCGTTCTGCTGCACGGTGAAACTGATGGGCCGGCCGGTTTCAGTGGCCAGGCGGCGCAGCAGCTCGATTTCGTTTTCGACCAGTTCGTCGTCGTCGGACTGGTAGGCATCGGAGATCAGCTGGATGACGCCACGATCGAGCTTGCCCAGCGCGGCCGCCACCCCCAGGACCTCATCGGTCGATGCCTTCAGCGTGCCAATCTTGCGGCCAGTACTGGTGCGGTGGGCGATGGTCCGAGAGGTGGTGAAGCCCAGGGCGCCAGCTTCGATGGCCTCCTCACACAGAAGAGCCATGGTGGCGATCTGATCGGCATCGGCAGGGATGTCGAGATCGGCACCGTCGTCGCCCATCACGTAGTACCGCAACGCAGCATGAGGAACCTGGGTACCGATATCAATCGGCCACTCCCGCCGTTCCAGCGCATCGAGGAACTCAGGGAAGCTCTCCCACTCCCACTGCAACCCTTCGGCCAACGCAGCACCCGGGATGTCTTCGACCCCTTCGAGCAGTTCGATGAGGTACTGCCTGTTGTCAGGATGAGCTGGTGCGAACCCCACCCCGCAGTTGCCGACAACCAACGAGGTGACGCCGTTGATGGAGGAAGGGGAGAGGTCGGGGTCCCAGGTGAGCTGGCCGTCGTAGTGGGTGTGAATATCGACCCAGCCGGGGGTGACCAGGTGACCGGTGGCATCGATGGTGCGATGGGCCGGGCCGAGGTTGGATCCGATGGCCACGATGGTGTCGCCATCGACCGCGACGTCGGCGACAAAGCGCGAAGCCCCGGTGCCATCGACCACGGTTCCGTTGGCAATAACGAGATCATGCATGGACACAGTGTCTCACTGCCACCGGCACTGAGCCACCAGGGCTGATCATGAAGCCGTTGGGTGGTACGTTCGGAGATCTGACCTGGATGCACAACAGACTGCCCGGAGGCCTCTGATGGACAAGACTCCCAACGCCACACTTCCTGCCGACTTCGACCTGGCCGAGGCCAACTGGTTCCACTACGGCTCGAGTCCGGCCTTCGACTATCCGATCGACTACGCAGTATCTGTCATCGAGGCCGACGTGGATGCCGGGCGCATCGATTTCCTCGGTCGGTGGGCGCCGAACTCGTTCTGCCACTACCACCGTCACCTCGGGACAACACTGGCCGCAGTCCTCGAGGGCGAGCAGCACCTCACCGAGTCCACTGAATTCGAGACGGTTACCAAGGTCCGGTCGGTCGGGTTCAGCGGTGAAGTACCCGATGGCGAACAACACATGGAACGGGCCGGCGACAGCGGCCTCACCATGTTGTTCAGCGTGCACAGCCCCGATGGTCGGCTGTTCGAGGTTCTGGACCAGGACGGCAACGTGATGATTGCCGCCACCATTGCCGAGTTCCTCGAGCAGACGATGGCCACCGCCAGCTAGCAGTCGCACGCCGACCTCCGCTCCGCCTGAAATGCCGGTCAGAGCAGTTGTAGGCTCATCTCCATGAAACGCAAGAGCTTCGAGAACATGGACTGCCCCATCGCGCAGTCTCTCGAATTGGTTGGCGAGTGGTGGACGCCGCTGATCCTGCGGGATGTCGTGATGTTCGGGCTGACACGATTCGATGAGATTCACGACAATCTCGGCATCGCTCCCACCGTGCTCACCAGCCGGCTCAAACACCTTGTCGATGCCGGACTGCTGGAACGCCGCCAGTACAGCGAACGCCCTCCGCGCTATGAGTATCTCCCCACCGAGGCAGCCCGAGACTTCGAACCGGTTCTCAAGGCGCTGTATGCGTGGGGCGACAAGTGG
>CALHBU010000327.1 GCA_937930655.1 uncultured Acidimicrobiales bacterium
AGGAAGATCTACCAGGAGATAGTCGGGTTCGTCCCAGAAGACGTCGGTGAGAAACTGCTCGAGCGCCTTGTGCAGCATCGGGCCCCGCCAGATCACCGGCTGGTTTTCCTCGACAAAGAAGCCCATGGAGATGCAGCGAACGCCATTGGCCTCGGGCGGAACAATCATCTCGTCGATGATGGTCGGGTCTCGATCGACGCCGAGCATGCGGGGGATCGAGAAGCCCCAAACGTCGGCGTCAACGACCGCCACCTTCTTGCCCGCGTTGGCCAGGGCCACGGCCAGATTGGTGGTGACCGAGCTTTTGCCGACCCCTCCTTTGCCGGAGGCAACCAGCAACACTCTGGTCTTGGAGTCCGGGTCGGCGAACGGGATCTCACGTCCCTCGGCATGACCATGGGCTTGCTGCGACCCTGCAGTTGCACCGGGATCGCCGTGCAGCTTCTCGCGAAGTGCAGCCCGTTGCTCGTCGGTCATGACGCCGAACTCAATGACGACATCGTCGACATCGTCCAGTGCTTTCACCGCATCGGACACGCTGTTGTTGATTTCGGCCCGAAGAGGACAACCAGCAATGGTCAGGTCGACGGCCACCGTGACCGTCGGCAACGCCAAGTCAACCCGCCGAACCATGCCCAGATCAACGATGCTTCTGTGCAGTTCGGGGTCCTGGACCGGCCGAAGTGCTTCGATGACATCTTCTTGTGTGGTTGCCACAGCGGCGGTCTCCTCGATCGATTACTACTACGACGATAGGACTAATACAGCTAGGCTTGAAACGTGGCATCCCTTTCACCAACAGAGTTCGCGAACCTGGTGAACGCCATCACGTCCGCATTTGGTGACCCCACCCGCCGCGACATCTACCTGCTCACCCATGAGCATGCCGAAGGTGTGACCGTTGGCGAAGCGGCCGAAACCACCGGTTTGCATCCAAACGTCGCTCGCCATCACCTCGACAAACTGGCCAACGGCGGGTACTTGGAAGTCACCCAACGGTCGTCGTCGGGTGCTGGCCGACCAGCCAAGGTCTATCGAGCGGTCGAACCCGAACTCCAACTCGCCCTCGAAGTCGGCCACGACGACATCTTGGTCACCCTGTTGGGTAAGGCCTTGTCCCGCTTGCCCGACAGCGAAGCTGCCGCCCTGGCCGAAGAAGTAGGGGTGGAGTTCGGCAAGCAAATGGCGGCCAACATGGTCAGCACCGGTGCCGACCAGTCGATAGGTTCGCAGAAGTCGTTCCGATCGGCGCTCCATACGGTGGCAGACGCATTGTCGGCCTATGGCTTTGCGGCCCACGCTGAGCGTCAGGGTGACGAACTTCGGATCGTTGCCGGCCACTGTCCCTTTGGTGATGTGGCCATTGAACATCCAGTGATCTGTGCCGTCGATCGGGGCATGGTCAAGGGCCTGCTCAGCAATATGTATGGCGAGACCGAGGTAGCTCTCGGCGCATCGGTGGCTCACGGCGACGACCTTTGCGTCACCGACATCCAGCTCTCCGGCTAGCCACCAACGATCGCCTACCAGTTCATCAGAGCTCTAGTCGCTCGGTGGCACGTTCGACAGGCTTGGTCAGGTAGCCTGCCGATCCATGGAAACACGACAGGTCAGTCGCGCTCTTCTAGCGCTCTTCCTCCTCTTCGGCCTCCTCGCCGGTACTCCCGCTCCTAGCTCGGCCTCCCATGGCGAGCAGGTTGCGCCCGCGCCCCGAGACTTCATCCGGATTCAGTACGAGGACTTTTTGGCTCGTCAGCCTGACGCGGCCGGGCTCGACTTCTGGGCTCGCCGAATCGACAACGGTGAGGATCGGGGCAACCTCATCGATTCGATGGTTTCGGCACCGGAGTTCGCCGAAACCGTGGCGCCGCTCTCCCGCCTCTATCAGGCGTACTTCCTTCGCACCCCGGACTTCGATGGCCTCAACTTCTGGGTAGGTCAAAAGAGGGCCGGCAACTCGCTCACCCGCATTTCCGACACCTTCGCCGCATCACCCGAGTTCGAGGCTCGCTATGGCCAGCTCTCCAACGCTGAATTCGTCGACTTGGTATACACCAACGTCCTAGGCCGTCCAGCCGATAGCGGCGGCCTCAATTTCTGGGTTGCCGAACTCAACGCTGGTGCCAGCCGAGGCTCGGTCATGTTGGGCTTCAGCGAGTCGCCCGAATACGTCAAGGCCACCTTCGGTCAGGTCCGGGCCGCCATGCTCTATCTCGGCATGCTCCGCCGCACACCGGAGCCCGGTGGCCTGACGTACTGGGCCTCCCAAATCGATGCCGGCGTCAGCTATGGCTCGGTCGTTCGAGGCTTCTTGAATTCTCCTGAGTATCAGGCTCGTCTCGCCGCATTGCTCCCCCACACGCACCCCCTCACCGGTGAGGCCTCGGCCACTGCGGTTACCCGCCCAGCGTTGGCTCTGAAGATTGACGACACCCAGGCCGGCCGACCGCAGGTCGGTCCGAATCAAGCCGACATCGTCTATGAAGAGATGGTCGAGGGCAACCTGACCCGCCTCATCACCATCTTCCATTCCCAAGCGCCGGAGGCGGTCGGCCCGGTACGTTCGGTCCGCACTTCGGACTTCGATGTGTTGTCGGCATTCAACACCCCGCTTCTGGGGGCTTCCGGTGCCAACCCTACGGTTCTGTCGTTGCTGAACAACTATCCAATCATCAACGTCAACGCCAACAACGTCGGTAATGCCTACAGCCGAGTCGGTGGTCGCTCAGCGCCCTACAACCTCTTCGCCAACCCGTACCTCTTGTGGAATGCCGCACCGGCTTCGGCCGGCACGCCGCCTTCGGTTCTGGTGTACCGCGACCACGACGACCCGCTAGTCCCTAGCGCCACAGCAACCGGGGGCGTCGACATCGCCTATGGCCGAGCCGACATCAGCTTCCGCTGGTCTGCTACCCGTGGCGGATGGTTGAGGACACTCAACGGTTCACCGCATGTCGATGCCGATGGCATCCAGATTGCTCCCGAGAACCTCATCGTCATGGTCAACAATTACGTCACCAGCGTGGCCGATGTGATCTCGCCCGAGGCCGTCACGGTTGGTGTTGGCGAGGCGTGGGTCTTCACCGCTGGCAAGCGATTGACCTGCTACTGGAGCCGGACAAGCAACACCGCTCCAATCACCTATACCGATCCCGATGGCCGGCCCTGTGCACTCACCCCGGGTCAGACCTGGGTGTCATTGGCTCCCCCGAGAACCGTCACCCTTCGCTGACACCGCCCTCTGCTGAGGGGCCCGATCCCGTGCTCCTGGCGGTTCGACCATCGCGGAGCATGATGATCGGCCTCACTGGTGCTCGGGCCGCGGCTGCCAGGCCGCGGCCAATTCGGCTGGTCCGTCCGCCATACAGGCGGATCAGCCCGATCTTCACAAAAACAGCGCAACTTCCTAGCGCCAGCAACAGCATGCCAATGGTGACAATCTGCCAGCCGTAGTTCCGATCTGCGGCAGGCAGGCCCCGCACGTTCATGCCGTACCAGCTGGCAATCAACGACAGCGGCAACAAGATGGCCGAATACACGGCCAGTACCGTCGTGGCATTGGCCTGCCGCTCGGCTGAGGCACCTCGGTAGGAATCGAGGGTGTCGTTCAGAAGGCCCCGGGCAACACCAAGGGACTCGACGACCTGATTGTGGATGTCGTAGGCATCGTCAAGCAAATGAACGGCCCGCTCGCCGATCACCGAACGATTCCGAATGCGCAGCTCGGAGATGACCAGCCGTTGAGGGCGCAGCATGGTGCGAACGGTCGCTTCTTCTCTTCGCAGAACCTGGATCTCGCCTAGGACCGATGAATCTGCGGCAAGCGCCGCCTCGGCTAGTTCGTCGATTCGCTGCTCGATGACGTTGGCGATCTCGAAGTATCGCCGACCGATGACCTCGGCCAGATGGCCAAACAACTCGTCAGCGCCCTTCTCGGCCAGGTGAGGGTGGGATTGCACCGCGTCCCACAGCCAGTTGATACCCAGGATCGGTTCAGCATGAACCGTCACCAGCAGACCTTCCCTGACGAAAATGTCGACCTCTCTGGTGTCGACCCGATCACCGGCGGCCGTCAGGGCGTGAAGCACGACAAACAGATGGTCTCCGTAGTCGTCGTACTTTGGGAGCTGCTCGATGTCGAGAATGTCTTCTATAGCTGACGGGTCGAATCCGAACTGTTGGCCGAGGCGGTCGAGCTCGTCAGGGTCAGCGGTTTCCATATCGAGCCAGACCAAGCCGCTCTGGCCCTCCAAAGCGACCAGGTCATCGAGGTCGGCCGGAGCCAATGGTTGGGGCGAAGCGGAACGAGCAAGGAGTCGTTGGGCCATCACGATCAGTTTGGTTCTCTCATCGATGGGCGGCAGTGATGCTCCAGAGCCCCTCAACCAGCCTCAACGATCTCATCTACGAAGTTGGCCTGCTTTGCGTCCTCCGCATCGCGTACAACACCCGATTTCAGCTCCCGTTCAATGAACGCCACGTCGGCACCGATCCGATCGGCGATCGCACCGGCAAGGTGGTCAAGTCGAGTTTTCAGCAGGTCGGCCGCTTGTTCGATCGAACCCAGCGCCGAGGAGGCCGAGCGATCGACCCGGAGCGACACCGTGGCGTTGGGGGATACCCGCCGCACGCCTGGAGCGCAGACCAGCACAATACCGACTGGTCCGTCAGCTCTCCCCCGGACGGTGGCTTCGAGCGGGGCTCGCAAGACAGCAAAAATGTCCAGCACTGCGGCGCAACCGTCGACACTTCCCCCCGATCCGTTGAGCAGAAGCTCGACTGGCCCGAAGGACTCCCGGTCCAGTGCCACCAGTGCGCCGCAGAGCTCGTTGGCGGTGTCGTCATCAAGCGGGCCGGACACCATGATTCGACGACCGTCGACCAGAATCATGATCTCATCGTAGATCGACCTTGCAATTACGTTGTACGAACGAAATCAGAACCGGCTGAGAACCTCGTCGACACCTGGAATATCGAGACCAAGCTCTTTCGCCCTACCAAACGTCATGGTCAGATCCAGAGGTTGGCCGGCAACATCGGCCGCAGAACCGAGCACCAGGCCACTGGTGTCGATACCCCAAAATTCCAGGAGCTTTCGACCGAACTGAGCTCGACTGAGTGTCTGCGACCCGGCCAGGTTCATGGTGCCGCGTTCATCCTGCGAGTCGAGAGCTAACCGGACCAAACCGTCCGACAACGCATCGATCCACACCGGCTGACGCATCGCATCGTCCCAGAGGCTCAGCTCCTCGCCCGCCTCCAGCCGATCGGCAAAACCTCGTGTGCCTCTGTCCATCTCGGCCAAGCCATAGATCAGCGATGTCCGAACAACAAGTGCTCCAGAACACGCAGCAAGAACACCGCCCTCACCGTCGGCCTTGCTCTGGCCATACTCGTTGATCGGCTCGGGGGCGGCGGTGTCACCGTAAGGAGCGCTGTTGCCGCTATGCACGATGTCGGAAGAAACGTGCACCAATCTGACATCAACCGCTGCGGCTGCTGTCGCCAGATTGGTGGCTCCCACCTCATTGACGACAAAAGAGTCCGACGACCCGGGGTTGGCGGCCGCGGCATTGATGATCGCATTGGGTTCGGTCTGCTCTAGGAGCTCAGCCAGCGCCGGGCCGTCGAGCAGATCGGCGTGCTCCCAGCGAGCCGAGCCCCACGCCGACCGATCGGTCGGCGCAGTGCGAGAGACCGCAACCACCTCGCATCGTTGCGCAGCTACTGGCACCAATCGTGACGCCAGATAGCCCGACGCCCCGGTGATCAGCAGACGCTCGGGCGACTTACTTTCCACCCTCGTGAGCGCCGAGAACCACCGGCACAACCATTGGTCGCAAGCGTGTGCGGTCGTTGACGAACCGGCCAACGGTTCGTCGAGTCAGTTTCTCGAACTCCTGGCGGTTACGTTTGCCATCCTTCATAGCCTTCTCGATGGTGTCCCGAACCGCTTCGGTCAGCTCCTTGCGTAGCTGATCGCCCTCGTCACCATCGACCCAGCCTCGGCTGACGATCTCCGGGGGACGGCTAAGCGAAACGTTCGGTCCCTCAATGGACACGGTCACGATGGCCGAAACGAACCCATCGGTACCAAGCGTGCGACGATCATGCAGCACACCGGGGTCGAGATCGCCGACCTTGCCATCAACATAGATGTAGTCGGCCGGCACCGACTCGCCTCGAGCCAGACCCTTGTCCGACAACACCACTGAGTCGCCGTCCTGGCAAATGATCATCTTCTCAGGCTTGGTGCCCATTTCGGTGGCCAGCCGGGCGTGGGCCGCCATATGGCGGAACTCGCCGTGCACGGGAACAAACCAGTCGGGCTGAACGATCGAGTGAAGGACCTTGAGTTCCTCCGCTTTGGCATGGCCGGTGGCATGAACATTGGAGGTCCCAGAGTGGATGACGGAGGCGCCCCGCCGAAGCAGACCGTCGATCACCTTCGAGACGCTGGACTCGTTGCCTGGAATCGGGTGGGACGAAAGGATGACACAGTCCCCTTCCTCGATGCTGAGCCACTTGTTGTCGCCGGTGGCCATGCGGGACAGTGCCGACATCGGCTCGCCCTGGGAACCGGTGGAGATGATGCAGAGATCCTCGGGGGCAATGTCGTCGACATTGTCGATGTTGCGGAGGTGAGTGTCCGGGATGGTCAAGAGCCCCATCTGGCGAGCCAGATTGACGTTCTTGTTCATCGACAAACCAAGGGTGGCAACGGTGCGACCGTTGGCGATGGCCGCATCGGCGATCTGCTGCACCCGGTGAATGTGGCTGGCGAAGCAAGCCACCACGATGCGGTGGCCCTTTTGATTCTGGAAAAGATCGTTGATCGACTGACCAATCGAGGTCTCTGAAGCGGAAAATCCTGCCTCTTCGGCATTGGTGGAGTCGCACAGGAAAAGACGAATACCGTCGTCCTTAGCCAGATGGCCAATACCGGCAAGATCGGTGAGTCGCCCGTCGACCGGCGTCATGTCGAGCTTGAAGTCGCCGCTGTGGAGAATGACGCCCTGCGGTGTGTGGAACGCAGTGGCGAAACCGTGGGGCACGGAGTGGGTGACGGGGAAGAACTCCAGGTCAAATGGCCCGACCTGAATGCGATCGTTATCGCTTACCTCGATGAACGAGGCCTGCTTGATGACACCCCGCTCCTCGATTCGGTTGCGGGCCAAGCCAACGGTCAGAGGCGAGCCGATGATCTTGAGCGGCATCTCTGACAACAAGTGGCCGAGCGCACCAATGTGATCTTCATGGCCATGGGTGGCCACCACACCCTCGACACGATGGGCGTTCTCTCGAAGCCACGTGAAGTCGGGTAGGACAAGATCGACGCCAGCCATGTCGTCGTCGGGGAACATAAGTCCGCAGTCGATCAACATGATCCGACCGTCGACTTCGATTGCCGCGCAGTTGCGACCGATTTCTCCTAGACCGCCTAGGAAGACAACGCGTACCGGGGCAGCCACTCAGACAGCTCGATCGAGCTGCGCTAGGACGGCCTTGGCTCTATCGGCCAAGTCGGCGGGCGCGGGGCCCATGGGCGGACGACAGTTGCCGACCTTAACTCCGAGAAGATTCATGAGTTCCTTTGTCGGTACTGGGTTCGGAGCGTCGTCCGAGGCTTCATAGTTCCACGATGGGATCAGCTTGGCGTTGATGCGGGTGGCATCGGCTACCTGACCCTTTTGGAAGGCGGCGATCATCTCTTGGGTTTCGGCTCCGACCCAGTGGGTGGCGACGCCAATCACCCCGACTGCTCCGATGGCCAACAGCGGCAGAGTGAAGGAGTCGTCGCCGGAGTAGACCTCGATCCGCTCGGGTGCTTCGGAGAGGAGTTCGGCGGTAGCGGCTGGGCTACCTGCGGCGTCTTTGATGGCCACGATGTTCTTGATCTCGAACAGCTCGTGGAAGAGCTGGTGAGAGATCTTCCTGCCGCTTCTGATGGGGATGTCATAGAGCACAACCGGAAGATCGGTGGCCTCAGCACAGGCTTTGAAGTGAACACCGAGACCGGCCTGACTTGGCCGGTTGTAGTACGGAGTGACCTGCAGGATGCCGTCGGCGCCAGCCTCGGTGGCCCGTTTGGTCAGCTCAACTGCGGCTCGGGTGTCATTGCTACCGGCACCAGCCACAAGGCTGTGATTGGGAATGGCCTCCCGGACAGCAACGACCAGCTCTATCTGCTCGTCATGGGTGAGTGTCGGTGACTCGCCAGTGGTTCCAGCGACCACTACCCCATCGTTGCCGTTCTCGACGAGAAAGGTGGCCAGGGCTTGGGCCGCCGGAAGGTCAAGGTCGCCGTTGCTGTCGAACGGTGTGACCATGGCGGTCAGGACGGGGCCGAATCGTGCCATTAGTGGGCTCCTTCAGAGGCTCGGTCGATGCCGAGGGTGGCCAGCAGATCTTCATGCATCTCAAACCACACGGTGTGGTAGGACTCCATGATCGGTTTGGTGAACCAGTCGTTGTCGCCGCCCCGCAACTTGTCGAGGGCGAACGAAAACCGTTCGGGGTAAATGTTGAAACGATCAAGAACGGGGATCAGCTCGGTCAGGATCGGTTGGACGCCGTCATCGAGAGCAGACAGCTCGGCGATGACTCCGGCGTCGTAGGCCGGGTCGCTGTGATCGTTCAATTCCTGAGCGTCCTGATCTTTGACCTGCCATCGGGTGCAGACCTCGAGCATCGAGCCGTTGAGTTCAAGAAAACGGTCGTACCCCGATCGAACCAACTGGCGGGCGCCCGCTGCGTCTAATTCCTCGGCCAACAAACGTTCTTCGGTCGTCCGGCCAGCCGGGGTGAGCGACCAGCCGCTCATTCGACCCTCCCGGTGGATGACAAGTTCTGACTCTGCGGCCCTGGACAACTGAGCCGTGGTTTCAGCTTCTGCCATGCCGTACAACGCGCCGACCACCGCGGCCTCGGCAAAGCCCTTCAGGCGTAAGCCGTGCAGGGCCAACAGCAAGGGATCGGAGGAGTGCGACATCGATCTGCAGGCTAGCAGCCGTCCTGCATCGCTTCGATTGGGTTACGGGCACGCTTTCGGAGGAAGAGGCCATAGATCAACGTGCTCAGAGCAGCGAAGATGAACCACTGCATGGCGTAGGAGAAGTGGCTGCCCTCGTCTATTGCCGGGAGCGGTACCGGTTGGGGTGCTCCTTGGGCCGTTGGGTCGTCGAGCTGTAGCCACACCGAGGCGAGTGGGCGGTCCAGGCCAAGCCGGCCTGAGATGGCCTCGACATCGAGCCGCGGCGCACGCCCCTCACCGGTGTCGACCGCCCCAAAGAACCCGTCTTTCGTCTGACTGGCTCTGAGCCAGCCTTGGATGGGCCCAGCAGAAGGCGGATCGGCGGCCTCGGCATCGCGATTGGCAAAGCCCCGATTCACCAGGATCAGTCGGCCATCGGCCGTCTCGAACACGGCGATGACCCAGTCGCCGCCCAGGCCATCCTGGCTTCGGTTGGCAATTCGCACCGCTTCACCATCGAGATAGCGACCCTGATCGGAAACAGCCCGGTAGTCGAGTTCGTGGGCAAACAAGGAAAGAGCCTCGTCCACGGTGACTGGCGCTTCGGCCGCTCTGGCTTCGATGACATCATTTCGGATCTGTCGTTGGTTGAGCCGGTCCAACTGCCAAAAGCCAGCCCAGATGAACACCAGGATCAGACCGCCGACGAAAGCGTGGGACGCGATCCATCGTGGTCGGCGAGCGAACTGCCACTCCCTCGACTGCGAAACCGAGCCTGACATCAGACCGAACCTACCGGCGTATCGTTGTTCCGGTGAGTCTGGAGCGCGGAATCCCGCCGGCCCGATGGGTGGTGACAGTCTGCATCGCCATCTCTGTGGCCTCGATGGTCGCTGGCTGGGCCGGAGACTTGTTGTTGGCGGGCATCGTCGACCGAGAACCCCTGCTCCTTATCGCCCTCAACCCTCGCAATCGAAATCTGATTCTCGCCACCAACCAACTCGACGCACTCCCGTACTTTGCGGTCGGTTTCTTCCGTCTCGTCGCCTCTGATCCGATCAACTACCTGCTTGGTTTCTGGTTCGGCGACAAGGCAATCAGCTGGATCGAGCGACGCTCACGCACCTACGGACCACTCATCCGCGACGGCGAAAGCCTGTTTCGTAGGGCCTCCTACGCACTGATCTTCCTGTTTCCCAACAACATCATCTGTGCCCTGTCAGGCGCCACCGGCGTCAAGGTGCGCACCTTCGCTGCCCTCAACATCACGGGCACCATCGTACGCCTCGCCCTCATTCGACGGCTGGGCGAGCGTTTCGAGGCACCGGTTGGGTCGACCGTGGACTTCATCGGCAGGTATCGCACCCCCATTCTCATCCTGTCGGCAGCGATGGTGGCGTGGACCATCTTTGGCGAGTTTCGCGGCGACAATTCCGAGCTGAAAGCGCTCCGAGACCTCACTGATGAAGACGGAGAGTCCAATGAAGACACTGATCAGTAGCACCGCAGCTCTCCTACTCTTTGTGACGGCCTGTAGCGGATCGGATACCGCCGACGGCAACACCACCACGGCCGAAGAGGCGACGACCACGACCGAACAGATGTCGAGCACAACTGAAGAGGTATCGACTACCGACCCTGATCCGTGCGAAACGATCCCCGTCGCTGGCTCCACCTTCTCGCTTTCCGGCGGCGGCCTGGATCATGAGGTCCAGCTCTACGTGCCAACCTCGTTCGATGGTTCACCCTTGCCGGTCGTACTGAATTGGCATGGCCTTGGTTCCGACGGTTCGGGCCAAGCCAGCCTGACCGCCTATGAGTCGTTAGCCCAGGCCGAAGGATTTATGGTGGTCCATCCCACAGGCGTCCCTGCGGCTGGCGACACCCGGAACAGTTGGGAGTTGGCCCAGTTCGACACGCCGGATCGAGACGATGTCGAGTTTGCCGAGACACTCATCGACAAACTGGTGTCGTCCTACTGCGCCGACCCAACAAGGATCTATTCGACTGGCATGTCCAACGGTGGGTTCTT
>CALHBU010000328.1 GCA_937930655.1 uncultured Acidimicrobiales bacterium
CAGCTGGCTTCGGCAATCAACCAGCCGGTAGAACCGTAAATCGACCCTGCCGTCCGGGTCTGGCGATGGCAGTAGTTTGGCCGAGCCACGACCTGGCCTTCCCCAGGCCAACTACCCTTCGCAACCGCTGAGGGCCGTGATGAAGCCGCAGATCTGTTGGAGGAATCGCATGTCAACGCACGACGACCGCACGCAGATCATCGAGGCGTTGTATCGGTATGCGTATCACTTCGACCGAAACGAGCCAGACGCGGCCGCCGCCCTCTTCAGCGAAGATGCAGTTGTCGACTATGGCCCCGAAGTAGACAACATCGAAGGCCGTACCGCTCTAGCGGAGACAATGGCTATCGGCCTCGCCGAGACGTTTGCCGCAACCAGCCATCACATCACGAATCCGATGGTCACGATCGATGGCGATGAGGCAACCCTCATTGCATATCTCTATGCCTGGCACCGCTACGTGGATGGCTCGCCCGATGGCCACCTATGGGGGCAATACCACACCAAGCTTCGTCGCACGCAACAAGGATGGTCGTTCTACGAGATGGTGCTCAAGGGAGCGGGCACCGTCGACTTCCACCGAGCCACAATGCATCCGATTGGCCGTCGCCCCTAGATCGACTGGTTGATTGCTGCCGCATCGTCGCCGACTATCAGCAGGAGCAACTCAAACGATGAACGAACCACCGGTCCTCTACGACGAACGTGATGCCATCGCCGTCATCACCCTCAACCGACCTGACAAGCTCAACGCCCTCACAAACGAGATGGTCCAGGGCGTCGCCGATGCCGTCACCACGGCGACCAGCTCCTCTGAAGTCTCCGCCATCGTGCTGCGAGGCTCGGGCGGAACCCTCACCGCAGGCTACGACCTCAGCTCGATCGACGAGTTCTCCGGACCAACCGAACCCGAGACGTGGGACACCCCCTACGACGCCGCCGGCCCACAACCCCGACCCGGCAACTGGGACCCCGTACGTGACTACCAGTTCATGAACCACAACGTCCGCCGCTTCATGTCCCTGTGGGAATGCCCCAAACCGGTCATCGCTGAGATCGCAGGCTGGGCCATTGGCGGTGCAACCGACCTCGTCATGTGCGCCGACCTGCTTTTCATGGCCGACGACGCCCACATCGGCTACGCCCCCAGCCGCATCTATGGCCTCCCGACCACCATGTTGTGGATCCATCGCCTTGGCCTCGAACACGCCAAGCACTACCTACTCACAGGTCGAGCCATCGACGCCCCAACCGCCCACCGCATCGGGCTCGTCAGCCAAGTGCACCCGGCCGAACAGCTTTCCGCCGCCGCCGAGGCCGAAGCCCGACGGCTGGCCACCATTCCGGCGAGCCAGCTCGCCCTGAACAAGCTGCTGATCAACCAGGCATACGAGAACATGGGGCTCCGTACAACCCAGTTGCTCGGCACCTTCTTTGACGGGATGGCCCGTCACACCGAGGAAGCGCTGCAATGGACCGAAGACGTTGGCGAACGGGGCTTACGCGACGTCATCGCCGACCGCGACGGCCCCTGGCAGGACTACGGACAACAGCCATAGAACTACGGAAGCGTCGTCGCACTCACCGACGCCGTCGGGCCAGCTGTACCGTTGACATCAACAGCACGGACCTCGATGTTGTACGTCGTGCCCGGCTCGAGGTCGCTAATGGTGAACCAGCGATCGTTGTCGGTTCCGACCACAACACCGTCGACGAGGATCTCGTGACTGGTCGCCCCGTTGACTGTCTCGTAGTTGATGACGATCTTTCGCTTCTCGGTCCGGGTCACGTTGAGGAATTGCGGCGCGTTCAAACTCACATCAGCCGTGGTGGCATTCACTGCAGCCGCTTGACCGGCCACTCCTTGGGCAGAGATACCGCGTACTTCAATGACGTAGGTGGTTGCCGGTTCGAGACCGGTCGCCGTGTACCAACCATCGTTGTCGGTGCCGACGACTGCGCCGTCAATCACGATCTCATGACTGGCCGCTCCTGGAACCTTTGCGTAGTTGACGACCACTCGACGAACTTCGGTGCGGGTGATCTCGACCGATTCCGGAGCGGGCAACAACGAGCTACCAAGGGTTGTGGCCGTAACGGAGACACTTTCCTGGCCCGGATTTCCGGCCCCGTCGACGGCCCGCGCTGTATAGGAGTAGGTCGTTCCTTCGTCGAGTCCGATGTCGACGAACCAGCCGTTGTCGTCAGTACCGACGACAACGCCATCCCGCAAAATCTCGTAGCTTGCTGCCCCGGCGACGAGGCCGTAGTTCAGAACGACTCGACGGTTCTCGATCCGCGTCACTCGAAGTGTGGCCGGAGCCGGGAGCGTCGGAGCGTTGCCAACCTGTTCGAAGACCTCGATGGAGTCGACGGTGAGCTGCCGGCTAGCTCCTGGCAACTGGTACCGAACGTACCGAGCCGAGGTGAACACCTCGACGTCGACCCAACGTCCGATGTTGCCGGTGTCGAAGGTGGCCACGCCGGGTTGGGCTCGTGTGAGGTCGGGATCGGTCGAGTCGAACGGCACGTCTGAGAGGTAGAGCGTTCCGTTGGACATGCCGTTGTAGTTACCGACCGCCCGTTCGAACAACCGAACGACGCCAATCTGTTGCACCGACCCAAGGTCGAGTTCAATCCACGGATCGTTCTCCACCAACGTTTCGGCGAAGAATGTCCGGATGCCGTCATGGCGGGTCTGGCCTGCGAGGTGACGATCGACGGCGTAGTTGCCGGTGAACACGTCGCGGCTCGACGACATGGTCACTGGCTGGTCGAGGGAGAGCAATGGACCGCGTGGCGTGACGGGGGCTGCTTCGAAGGTGGCAAAACCGCCAGCCCAGCCAGAGCCGGCCCGTGTGATGTCGCCTCCGAGCCACAAGCGGCCGTTCTCTGATCCGTGAATGGCCCAAATGCCGGACTTCATCCCCATGTCCATCAGGTAGCTCGGAATGGCTTCGCCGCTGTTGGCATCGAACGCCGCCGACCATAGGGCGTGGGTCTGCGAGGGATCGTCGAGGGTGTCGAGGTTGGCCTGTTGCCAAGCGGCGCTGGTGAACGGCACGACGTCGTCGGAGTACCCCTGGTTGGCCCAGAAATGGCCGCCGGTGTACAGCCGGTCGCCAATCACTTCCGTTGCCTGGTAGTCGCCGCCGCCGTACGACGTGAGGTAGTAACCCACCCTGCTCAAGTCGCTTTCGTTGAGAACTTCGAGCAGATGAGACTCACGGGCGACGAACACCTTGTCGCCGTGCACCGCGATGTCGAACGGGTTCTGCTTGCAGCAGTTCGGCATGCCTTCCGGTGTGCCCTGAAATACACCGGGAACCAACTCTCCTGTGAGTCCGTCGAGAGCGCCGAACCACTTGTGCGGCTCGCCGTTGAGGATCTCGAAGTAGCCACCGACGTAGACCCGGTCACCGGAGGGTGATGCCTCCAATGTCCACACCCGGGCGCCGGATGCTGCTCCACCGAAGTTGGTGTCGAGAGCGCCAGTGGCCAGATCGAGCTTGGCGATGCGCAGTGCCAACTGACTGTTTGCGTAGCTGAAGTTGCCGCCGGCGTACAACGAACCGTTGGCGATATCGAGATCCATCACAACCGGGGTGCCGCCGGGGAAGGTCAGGTCGGCGTCAAAGGAGCTGATTAACGCTCCGGTGGTCGGGTCGAGCGACGCCAGCGGTCCTGTCGGTTGACCATTGACAGTGGTGAACTCGCCGCCAACGAAGAGGTTGGTGCCGTCGGTCTCGAGGGAGAACACACCGGCGTCGAGAACCGGGGCAAAGGACGGGATCCACTCCCCCGTATCGGCGTCGAAGGCAGCCACGTATGCCTGATTCTGCAATGGAGCGTTGTAGTACTCCTGAACATGTCCGAATTTGCCGGCTACGTACACGACGCCGTTGAGTTCAGCGAAGTCCCAGACCAGACTCTCAAAAACCACCGTTTCTGATGGCATGAGGGTGGCCACACCCCAGGTGGAGACGGGCTCGGGCGAAACCTCCCAACCGTCTGGCACATTGCCAACGCCAGGCACCTGGGCGTAGGCAGGGGTTGGTGCTATTCCGGCCGTTGCGAGTGTGGCGACAAGCATTCCCGCCAAGAGAGCTGCCGCGATTCGTCCACCAGTCATACCACGGAGAGTATTTGTTAACTCTCTCTACGTGAACAGGTAGTTATCTAGTTCCAGACGGTCCCTACGCCACCCACTGCGCAATTCCAATGGTTATGAGCCAAACAACCAACCGGTCGAGCTCTCCGACTACTCGACCTGCAAGAACCCGCTCCAACTCATCCGTGGACTCCGTGTTGGCGCCGTCGGGAACTCCATAAAGAGTGAGCACTGCAGCCTCATCTCCGGCGTTGACCAATTCAAGATCGATCGTGTCGCCAACGGCGAAGGCGCCAAAGCTGGCTCCGCCGGAGAAGTAGGTACACATACCGTCCGCTCCGAACTCCATTCGCGCCCACT
>CALHBU010000329.1 GCA_937930655.1 uncultured Acidimicrobiales bacterium
CTGGTCGTACTCGTTGTACTTGCCAACACCGGCGATGGCGATCCGGTCATAGATCTCTGAGACCTTGCGAAGATTGCGGGAAGGGTTCTCGGCGGCGAGCAGTATCCCGTCGGTGAACTCGATGGCCAGCAGGCTCCGACCTCGGGCAATGCCCTTCTGGGCATAGTCGGCCCGGTCCTTCATGACCTGTTCGGGGGCTACGTAGAACGGCATGTTCATGATCAGGCCCTTTCGGTAAAGTCGGCGATAACGGTTTCGAAGCGCTCGGCAATCTCCGACTCTTCGACACTCTCGAAGCCTTCGGCCGAGATGGTGGCGACCAGCGGGTAAATACCCCGCATGCTGTCAGGTCCGCCGGTTGCGGAGTCTTCGTCGGCTGCGGTGAAGAGCGCCTTGATCAGAAGATCGACGCCCGCTCCCCGGTCGAGTTCGTCTCGGTGCCCGAGTTTAATGACTGTCCGGGCATGCAGGCTTCCCGAACCGGAAGCCACATAGTCCTCTTCCTCGTAGCGTCCGCCGGTGACATCAAAGGCAAACAACCGGCCGCACTCCCGGCGGCGGTCGAAGCCGGCGAAGATCGGGACAACGGCCATGCCCTGCATGGCGGCCGGAAGGTGGTTGCGGAGCATCTGCGAGAGCTGGTTGGCCTTGCCCTCCAGAGAAAGCGAGTGACCCTCGACCTTTTCGTAGTGTTCGAGCTGCAGCTGAAACAGCTTGACCATTTCGATAGCCGGTCCGGCTGCACCGGCGATGGCGACGCCCGACCAGCGATCGGCCTTGAACACCTTTTCCATGGTTCGGTGACTGATCAGGTTGCCCGAGGTAGCCCGCCGGTCGCCGGCGATGATGACGCCATCGGCGTACTTGACGGCGACCACTGTGGTGCCGTGGGAGATTCGGAGCTCATCGTTTCCGTCGCTCATCGCTCGTGCCTCGGTGAGGTAATCGGGTCGTAAGCCGTGCCGGCCAAGGAGATCAGTGAAACTCGGACCCGGGTCTTCCGGTGGGGAGTACAGGGGTAGGTTCATTGGCCTCACGTTAGCGGACTGGCTGCTGTCCTAACCTGGTTCGTGATGGTGAAGATGTCCGATATCCGACGCCTCGTCGTGCTCAGCCTGGCCGGAATCGTCGGCGTGCTCGTGTTCGGCAAGGTGACGCTTCTCGGCCCGGTCAAGACGGTCGACGAAGCAGTGCTGGATGCCGTTGTGCCGTGGCTTCAGTCGATCCCGGGGCTCGCTTCCTTCAGCGAGGTCGGTACCGATCTTGGCGCTATTCCGATCAACTTCTTCATGTTGTTGTTTCTGGCCGCCGGTGCCGTGGTTAGGTACCGCCACCTGGTTCCCGGGTTTCTGGTTCTTGGCGTTGGCTTTGGGGCCCATGCGCTCCAGAACGTGACGAATCGGGTTGTCGAGGGAACGGTGCCGACCAGAGATGTCATCGGCGCGGCCGGACCCTATTTTTCCGGTGGCGTCATGCGGGTGATTTTGTTGGCCGGTCTGGCCCTCACCTTCGTTCTGCCACTCCGCCAGCAGCGTCTGGTCTGGGCCGGCGCTGCTCTGTTCGGTCTCTTCGAGGCTGTCACTCGGCTGGCCCTCGGTCGCCATTGGCCGATCGATCTGGTGTCGTCGTTTCCGATCGGCCTCGGCCTGCTGTATCTGTTCCGCCAAACCCTCACTGTCGTGGGACCGGTGTTGGGCATCGACCCCGGCCTCACGCCGTCGACACCCACCTCCCCCCACGTTTTGGCGGACCAGGCGACCGACACCAGCAATCTGGCGGATCGCACGACCGCCAGCGACACCTAGCCCGGACAAAACGCTCAGACCGGCTCCTGGGTCCGCCAGCACGACCGGCCCCACTGGACAATCAGGCGGCGTTGAGAGGTCGGCGAGCCGCCACCACTGCCCCGATCTCGGCAAAAGTCGCAGCTGGCCGATGCTTCACCTCGTTCCACGAAACCCGGAGCACGACCCATCCCCGGGAAACTGCTCGCCGATCTCGACGGCGGTCTTCGGACATTGCCTGCTCAGCGGCATGCCAGCGCCGACCATCGGCCTCGAGGACGACCCGAGCTACCGGATCGGCGAAGTCCACCGTGCCTCGGATCCCGTCAAACCACGACGGCCGATACTGACGTCGGAATCCCTCCACTCCATGATCGGCCAGGCCCAGCCACACCAAACGTTCCAGCTCCGATTCGTCCATCGGCTCATCACCGAGATCGTCGATCACAGTCCGCATCATTCGAACCCCCGACACACCCGACCGGGCGAGCGCTCGGAAGCAGGCAAGAAAATGACCGGCGACTGTTTGGTCCGTGGTGACAGCATCGTTGAGAGCATGCCGAAAGGCCTGGCGCCGCATGATGGCGCCACAATCGAACAACGTCCTGGCCTTCGATGTGGCTCGCATGCCATCGACCAACACCACGTCCTCCGACACCGACAGACGAGTCTCGTGGATGACGGTTCGCGGAAGCTGCCAACCGGTTCCCTTCGATGTTGTGACATGCACGCGGCCGTCATCGGGCACCTTGAGACCGTGGAGTCGGGCCGCCGTCTGCCGAGACAGTATCGAGTTGGGCATGGCCAAAAGCGGCACCCAAAGATGAGTGGATAAGGTCTCCAGCGGGCGGCAAACGTAGAGCCCCCGGCAGGGCTTGGAGAGAAAGCCCGATCTCAGCCGCCGTTGGATCGACGTGCCACTGACGCCGCTCCTCAGCAGCGATTCCCGGGTCACGGCTCCAGCCGATGGGCCGGCCAAGCGGACAATGATCTGATCTGGTGTTTCCCGAACGGGCGTCGGGATGGACGAAGCACCGGTGGTCCTCACAGGGACGCTCCTTGCAACGGGCGCCGAAGCGCTCTGTTCTGGCGGTCCGAATGACCGCTAGCGTCACTTTGACCGCTCTAGCGGCCGTGAGAGGTTGTTGGGTCCGCCAAAGCGGCATTGGCGGTTGCTGGGTCCGCCAGAGTGCTGTGCAGAGATCCCCAGAAGGGGGGTAGGCCTACTGGCCGCCCTTTTGGATGTAGCTCTTCACGAAATCTTCGGCGTTCGTCTCCAGCACGTCGTCGATCTCGTCGAGGAGATCATCCAACTCTGCTTTGAGCTTCTCGCCCGATTCGCTGCCCGCTGGCGCTTCTTCAGCAACCTGTTCGTTCTCACGGGGGCTTGGTTTCTTGATTTGTTCTCGTTCAGCCATCGCTATGCACCGAGTTTCTCGAGTAGTTCGACCACGGTCGGACTTTCGTCCAAGAGGGTTCCCACATGTTCCAGCGTACCCCGGGTGGGCTCCAGCATGGGAACGCGACGGAGAGGGTCGTCGCCAACGTCGAAAACGATGGAGTCCCAGTTGGCGGCCACGACGTTGGCCGAGAACTTCTGAAGGCACTTGCCCCGGAAGTAGGCACGGGTGTCGCTGGGCGGTTCGTGTTTGGCCACATGAGCGTCGGCGTCGTCGACCAGCGTCTCCAACCCGGCTCTGCTGGCCAGGGACTTTCCGGGGCGAAGGTCGTGGTACTGGAGGTCGAGCGCCCGAAGCCGGGGATCGCCCCAATCGCAATCGTGCCGTTCTCGGAAACCGTCGAGCAGGCGCTTCTTGGCCAACCAGTCGACCTGATCGGCCACGCTGGCGGGATCTCGCTCGAGACCCTCGAGAATTGTTCGCCAGCGGTCGAGGATCATGCGGCCGACGGTGTCCCCACCGACCGACTCGAGGCCGAAGCGAGCCGCCCAGGACTCAGCCTGTTCAAGAATGTCGGCCTGGATTTCGAGCGCGGTGGCGGTGGTGTGATCGTCCATCCGCAACGGCTTGGCCAGAGACAGATCGTGGCTGACCTGATGCATAGCCACCACTGGCTCACCAAGGGCATGCATACGGTCGAAGGCGCCATCCTCAAGCATGGCGAAGATGATCGAGGAGGTGCCGACCTTCATGAAGGTCGCAACCTGGGACATATTGGCGTCTCCGACGATCACATGGAGTCGTCGATAAAGCTGGCTGTCGGCGTGAGGCTCGTCGCGGGTGTTGACGATGGGTCGTTTGAGTGTGGTTTCTAGACCTACTTCTTCTTCGAAGTGCTCGGCCCGTTGGGTCAGCTGGTAGGGAATCTTGTCGGCGCCCATACCGGGCAGCTCGCTGCCTACCTTGCCCGCACCGGTAAAGATCTGACGGGTCACGAAATGGGCGGTCGCGGCGGTGACGATCTGCCCGAACGGGACGGCCCGGTCGAGCAGGAAATTCTCGTGGCAGCCATAGGCGTTGCCTTTGCGGTCGGAGTTGTCCTTGTAGAGGACGATTTCCTGACCTTCGGGCAGCACCTCGGCCGCCCGTTCCATCGAGTCAACGGCAATCAGCTCAGCGGCCCGGTCGTACAACACTGCCGAAAGCGCATCCCGGCACTCTGGAGTTGAGATCTCGGGATGGGCGTGGTCGACGTAGTACCGAGCGCCATTGGTCAGGACAGCGTTGACCAGATGGGTTTCGACCTCGGGAGGCATGGCGAACTCGGGCGCCATGTAGTCCCTGGCATCGGCGCCCGGGGTCTCGTCGATGAAGTCCCATGCGACGGGGCTCGTCCGGTCGTCGAGCGTGCCGGTCTCGCTGCCGACATAGGCATTGATCAGGAGCGACGAAGCCGAAACCGGATTCCACTCGTTGGTGCCGCGCACCATGATCCCGAGCTCGGTCTCAACGCCGACAACTTTCGGAATAGCCACGATCTAGAGGTACTGACCGGTCGTGACCTGTTCGATGGATCGACCGCCCTGCTCGTCGTCGCCGGTGTTGGAAATCAGGGTGCGGACATACACGATGCGCTCCCCCTTCTTGCCGGAAATCTTGGCCCAGTCGTCTGGATTCGAGGTGTTGGGAAGGTCCTCTTGTTCCTTGAATTCCTGGGTAACTGAAAGCAGAAGATCCTCGGCCTTGAGGCCCTTCTCGCCGATGTCGAGGAATCGCTTGATGGCCAGCTTCTTGGCTCGCCGGACGACGTTCTCGATCATTGCTCCGGACGAGAAATCTCGGAAGTACAGGACCTCTTTGTCGCCGTTTTGGTAGGTGACTTCGAGGAACCGCGTGTCGTCGTCGGTGCGGTACATGAAGTCGACCGCTTGGTCGACCATGGATGCAACGGCGTCGTCGCGATGGTCGTGGCCAGCCAGCTCGCTGTCGTGGATTGGCAGGTTGGCGGTGAGATAGCGAGCGAAGATCGACTTGGCTGCCGGTTCGGCTGGTCGCTCGATCTTGATCTTCACGTCGAGACGGCCTGGCCGGAGGATGGCCGGATCGATGAGGTCTTCCCGGTTGGAGGCACCGATGACGATGGTGTTCTTGAGCGTTTCGACTCCGTCGATCTCGGCCAGCAGCTGCGGCACGATGGTGCTCTCGATGTCGGAACTGATGCCGCTACCGCGGGTGCGGAACAACGACTCCATCTCGTCGAAGAAGATGATGACCGGCATGCCCTCTTCGGATTTCTCGCGGGCCCGCTGGAAGATCAACCGGATCTGGCGTTCGGTTTCGCCGACGTACTTGTTGAGCAGCTCCGGTCCCTTAATGTTGAGGAAGAAGCTGGTGGCATTTTCGTCGCCGGAGACCTCGGCCACTTTTTTGGCCAGGGAGTTGGCAACGGCCTTGGCGATGAGTGTCTTGCCGCAACCCGGGGGCCCGTACAGGAGGATGCCTTTGGGCGCCGGAAGCTCGTGTTCGGTGTAGAGGTCGGCGTGAAGAAACGGAAGTTCGACCGAGTCCATGATTGTTTCGATTTGCTCGTCGAGCCCGCCGATGTCTTCGTAACTGACGTCGGGAACTTCCTCCAGCACGAGGTCTTCGACCTCGGCCTTTGGGAGCTTTTCGATGAGCATCGACGAACGGCTGTCGAGCAACATGGAATCGCCGGCCCGAATTCCGGTACCGATTAGGTAGTCGGCTAGTTCGACAACCCGTTCCTCGTCGGCCCGACCAACAATGACGGCACGGGTGCGGTCGTCGAGCATTTCCTTGATCGAAACGACCTCTCCGTTGCGTTCTGGTCCGCGGACCTTCACGACGTTGAGCGATTCGTTCAAGACAACCTCGGCACCGCGTTCGAGTTCTTCACGTTCGATGCCGGGATGCAGTTCGACCCGCATCTTGCGACCACTGGTGAAGATGTCGATGGTGTCGTCGTCGTCGTTGTGACCGAGGAACGTGCCGTAGGCACTGGGGGGATGGGTGAGCTTCTCGACCTCTTCCCTCAGCGCTGCGATGTGCTCGCGGGCTTCACGGAGGGTGTAGGTGAGCTTCTCGTTCTGGCTCACCGCTTGGGCCAACTGGCCCTTGGTGTCGAGAAGTCGCTCTTCTAGGGTGCGAACGCGTTTAGGAGCGTCCTGAAGACGGCGACGGAGGGTGACAACTTCTTCCTCCATTGCCTTGAGCTGCTCTTGCAACTCGGCCATGCCGCTCTCGTACTCGGCTAGCCGACGGTCGTACTCAGACTTGTTGACGGCCCTACCTCCTGGTGCGCACGTACGTCTCGGACACTACACGTCTTGTCGGCCAAAGGGAGAACGCATCAAGTTTCCAGCGCCCACAACAGAAAGGCCAGATTTCGGGCTTCTTCTCTCCACGCCGCATACCGACCGGTGGGTCCTCCGTGTCCGGCACCGAGATCGGTCCACAAAAGGATGGGACGGTCCGACGTTGTTTCCTCTCGCAATCGCAACACCCACTTGGCCGGCTCCCAGAAGCCGACCCGTGGATCGGTGAGTCCGCCGGTGGCGTACACCGCCGGATAGTCGACCGCCCGGATGTTCTCATACGGCGAGTACGACGCCATTACGTCGAAGATCTCCTCCGACTCGGCCGGGTTGCCCCACTCTTCCCATTCGGTGACGGTCAGCGGCAGGGAGGGGTCGAGCATTGTGTTGAGGGCGTCGACAAATGGCACCTGGGCCATGACCGCTCCGAACAACTCCGGCGCTTGGTTCATAACCGCTCCGACCAGGAGTCCGCCGGCCGACGCCCCTCGCAGTCCGAGCTGACGAGGCTCGGTCCAGCCCTCGTCGATGAGATGTCGAGCGCAAGCAATGGTGTCGGAGAATGTGTTCGGCTTGTTCTCGAACTTTCCATCCAGGTACCACTTCCGGCCCATCTCTCCCCCACCTCGCACGTGGGCAATGGCAAACACATAGCCCCGATCGAGCAACGACAGCCGGGCGGCCGAAAAGGTGGGATCGACCGCTGACTCGTAGGCGCCATACCCGTAGAGCACGCATGGCCCCGGACCCTCAGGTCGATCGGCTCGTTGCACCAGACTCATCGGGACCTTGGTGCCATCGGGTGCCGTGGCCCAGGTCCGCTCGGTTGTGTAGTCATCGCGACGGAACCCGCCGAGGACCTCGGTTTCTTTCAACAAGACCCGCTCGTCGGTGGCGAGATCAACGGTGTAGACCGCCGGGGGCGCAACCATCGAGCTGTAGCCGTAGCGAAACACATTGGTTTCGGCGGTCGGATTGGAGCCCGGCCATACCGTGTACACCGACTCCGGTTGTTCAATCACTCGCATATCGCCGGTGGCCCACCGCCGGGTATTCAGCCGAGTGATCCCGCCCGTCCGCTCGAACAAGACCAGGTAATCACCCTGGGTGTCGAACCCGGTGAGCATGACGTCCTCCCGATGAGCGACCAGCTCCTGCCAATGTTCGCGACCGGGGTTGTCGAGAGGGGCTGTCATCACCCGGAAGTTCTGAGCATCGACATTGGTGAGGATGAGGAACTGCCCTGCCTCTCCTTTTTCGGCGTGATGGGTGACGGCGTACTCCACCCCTGTCTGGCGGGGCTCGACACAACGAGGTGGTGTCTCGGGCTGGTCTGCCGGCAAGAGCCAGACCTCGTCGGTAATGGCCGACGAGCTACCGATGAAAATGAAGGTGTCGTCCTTGTCGCGACCTACCCCGCAGAAAAACCTTTCGTCGTCTTCCTGGTGAACCAGCACATCATCGGCGACAGGAGTCCCCAGCCGATGGCGCCAGATCTGGAATGGGCGGTTCGCGTCGTCGGGCCGGACGTAGAAGATGGTCTCGTTGTCGGTCGCCCAGGCCGAGCCATAGGAGACGTCATCGATGACGTCGTCGAGCTCGTTGCCGGTTTCGAGATCGCGAAAGGTCAGCCGGAAACGCTCGTCGCCGGCCCGGTCCACGGCCCAGGCCAGCAGGCGATGGTCGGGGGTGACCTCGAAAACTCCTATTTCGAAATACTCAGAACCTTCACCGGTCGGGTCGACGGCTTCGACGTTCTCATCGATGAGGATCATCTCGGGACCCTCGGTCCCGTCAGCGCCGACCAACCGCCGGCAATGGATGGCGTACTGCTGGCCTTCCTCGGTCCGCACGTAGTACGACCAACCGTCCTTGACCACGGGTACCGACAGA
Source organism: uncultured Acidimicrobiales bacterium (assembly GCA_937930655.1). Taxonomy (GTDB): domain Bacteria; phylum Actinomycetota; class Acidimicrobiia; order Acidimicrobiales; family SZUA-35; genus JAHECQ01. The sequence goes on from CALHBU010000329.1 coordinate 8,413, forward strand.
TCGGTCTCCTTGACTCGGGCCTTGATCTCGTGGAACAGGGTCTCCTGCAAGTCAGTCGTCTCGGCCAAGACCGATTCGGTGTGTGCGTTCTCGGCCTTGAGGTGTTCGATGACTTCGTCATCGTCACGATCGCGGAGCCAGTGATACGGATCGGTCGCGGTCTGGCCCCACACCGTGCGTTCGTTCGGCCGCTTGGGGACGACGGGGGGACGGACTCCAGCCTCAGACATTTTGAGAAGGGTACGGGTTGAAAGGACGGCTAGGTTCACCTCGATGGCCGACTCCAAAAGCCCCGACGACCCCTCCGCTCAAACCAAGTACCCCCAGACATTCTTCGAGCCGCCACCCGGTGCGTGCCAGGTGCTCCTTGTCCGCCACGGGCAGTCGGCACCGTTCGTTGAATCGGCACCCTTTCCTCTTGTCGACGGCCAGGGCGACCCTCCGCTTTCAGCCCTAGGCGAGTATCAGGCCGCCCAGGTCGGCGAGCGACTCCGCAACGAGCCAATCAAGGCCATTTACGCCACCAGCCTGCAACGCACCCGTCAGACAGCAGCCCCGCTCGCCACCCACCGTGGGCTGGACGTGCAGATCGAAGCCGACCTCCGTGAGATCCACCTCGGCATCGGCGAAGCCGGCAAGTTCCGGAAAATGGTGGCCGAGGAGCACCCGGCCGTTCTGGCCATGCGGGCCAACCGTGAGTGGGGCGAGATCCCGGGGGCCGAGACGAACGCCAGCTTCACGGCACGCACGGTGGCCGGCATCCAACGAATCGCTCGTGCCCACCCAAACCAGTTGGTCGCCGCGTTCTGTCACGGTGGCACCATTGGCAGCCTGCTGGGCCATGCCGCCGGCGTGAATCCGTTCCATTTCAATGGCAGCAGGAACGGCTCGTTCGCCCTTGTGGTCGTGTCTCCCGAGGGTTGGGTCATCCGGTCGTTCAACGATGCCGCTCATTGCGGACCTCTCACTGCGGATACAGAGCCACCCACCTAACGGTTCGGCTGACTCGGGTGGCTACGCCAGCAGCTCCATACGTAGGCACTCTGACCTACCCAGACACCGTTGCATCCAACGTTTGGGTCTTCAGCTCACGTACGGTACGGTCCCATGCACGGAATGTGGTCGCTGCGGAGCGGCGAAGAAGGCGATGGCGGAGTTCTTTTGGCGTAGGCGATACGGGATAGCTTCGGCTGTCCTGATGAGCGGGGCCGCGGTGCTGGCCCTTCTGGAGGTCGCGTCCAGAATCGGGACCGACTTGCCGGTCATCTGGCTCGCTTGGAGCGCCGTCATCCTGGTTGTTCTCGGAGCAGCCAGCTACCTCTTGCCGTGGGACACCGTCAATCGTCACTGGCGATTGGCTCCGGCCGCGGTCGTCCTTATCGCGGTGGTTGGTGCCATCTACTGGGCCGACCTCGCTCAGACCTCGTCGTCACCGGTCGGCCTGGCCATCATCGCGGTGATGGTTATGGCCTATATCGGCTTCACGATGGCCCCCGGAATGGCCCTGATCGTGAGCCCGGTGGTGCTCCTCGCACTGCTCACCGCCTACTGGGAATCGACCAACCGAGTCAGCCTTGCCCTTCCGCTGGTCGCGGTGCCTGCGGCCGCCCTAGTGGCCGAACTCATCTCGGCACTCTCTGATCGATCGGTCCGATCCAGCGACGAGAGTCGCCGCCGTCTCGACCGACTAGGCCGCTTCGAAGATGTGCTTCGCCGGTTCCGCCGGCCCGGTTCACTGGAGGAAGCAGCCGAGCAGGTGGCCGAGGCAGCCAGGGAGATTTTCGATGCACCACGAGCGACGGTGGTGCTTCGAGATCCCCAGGGACGGCTCATACCGGTCACTCTCGGAACCGCCACCACCAACGAACCCGGCCCCCAAGCGGCCCAGTTGGTGGCCGACACCATCAACAGCGACCATCCGCGATTGGTGCCCACCTCCCACGACGACACCATGCTGGTGCTGCCGTTGCCATCTCACGACGCGCCGGTGGGTGCGGTGCTCGTCTATCCGGTGGCGACCGACGATCCCGACTTCACCATGGATCTCGCTCAATTGTTCGGCGTGCAGATCGGTATTGCCATCGAGCATCTGTTCATGATCGACGAGTTGGCTCGAGCCACCACGCTCGATGAACTCACCGGTATCGGCAACCGGCGCCACGCCGATGCGCTCAAAGCCTCACTGGAACCCGGCGATGCGTTGGTGGTGCTCGACCTCGACGGGTTCAAGACGGTCAACGACACCAAAGGACATGCGGCTGGCGATCAGGTCCTTCAGGCTCTCAGTGCCCATCTGCGGCAGTGTCTACGAGACTCCGATACGTCGGCCCGACTCGGTGGCGACGAGTTCCTCATCGTGGCCCGACGGGCTCACGCCGATCCGTTGGCCGTCGCCAATCGTGTGCTCAACGGCTGGGGCCGGGATCGGCGAGCCGAAGAAGGGCCAACTCCAACCATCAGTGCCGGCGTGGCCCTGCACGACAAGAACTCGACGCCGGATGAAACGTTCGAGCGAGCCGATCAGGCTCTGTATCAGGCCAAACGGTTGGGAAAGAACCAGGCCCAACTCTGGCTTCCGGCTACCGAGCGAATCTGACGCTCAGCCCTGGGCGGCACGCGTGACCGGCGCTGCGACTTCGTCGACCGGCATCATCTCCACGATGGCCGCGTCGACCTCTTCCTTGACCCCGGCCATGGGCAGGATGTTCAACACACCCTGACCGTTCTGAAGCAGATCGATGAGCTCGTCGCCACTGCGGACCACAACAGACTGGGCGCCATTGAGCACGAGGTTGGCCGAGGCAACATCTTCCTCTAACTCGTGGCGAAGGAACTCGAAAGCCTCGCGGACTGACTCGAGGCGGATGCCGGAGTCCAGCAGTGTCTTGACAACCTTCAGCTCAAGAAGGTCTTGGTAGGAGTACTGGCGTCGACTGCCCGACCCTTTGGCCTTCGCCAGTGATGGACGGATGAGATCGGTACGGGCCCAGTAGTCCAACTGTCGGTAGGTGATGCCGACAATCTCGGCTGTGCGCTTGCCGGAAAAACTCTCTGCGATGCTCATGGTGGACGTCTCAGTTCGGGGAAGTGGAGGGGGTTTGAGTTGTCGGTCGACAACGGGTTCAGCCCCGTGCATGACGACGTCGTAATTACGTCGATGCAACCACCCGTCAGCAATGTACGCATCCCCTGTGGCTGCGTCAACACTTTGTGCACCCGAATTGCGTAAGAATCGCGCGGTCCGCGCGACCCGGGCATACTCGGAGCTGTGGATGCCTCCGGCCGTGACCTGATCGCGCAGCTCCTGGCCCAGGCCGGACTGGGTCAGGCCGTGGAAGTCGAGGACGCAGGCAGCGAGCGCGGAGTGTTCAGCACCGTGTGGCGCGTCACTACCGAACGGGGCTCGGACAAGGTCATCGCCAAACTGCCCGTCGACGGTCCAAACGGAGCTGCGGCGAGAATGTCAGGGGCCTACCGCCGGGAACTACTCGCCTACCGGGAGCTTCTCGACGGGCCGCCACTACACCCAACATGTCTGTCAGCGATTGCCGATGACGATGGCGGTGTCGCCTTCCTGCTTGAGGATCTGGGAGCTCACCGCGCCGTCGACCAACTCGAGGGTCTTGGCCTGGTCGATAGTCTCGCCGTTGTCGATGAGTTGGCCATCCTGCACCGGGGCTGGGCCGACTCCCCCGGCCTCAGCTCTCTGAACGTTCGACGCTCGGCTCCGTCGACCTTCGATCCGGACCAACTGCTCGTCGGCCTGGAGGCATTGGTCGGGAACGTTGATGATCGAACGCAGCAGGCGTTCGTAGCATTGCTCGACAATCGTTCGCATCTGCTGGCTGCTTTCGATGACGTGAGCGGCAGCACGCTGTGCCATGGGGATCCTCGGGCCGACAATGTTGTGTTTCGCTCCGACGGTCGGGCCGTGCTGTTCGATTGGCAGCAATTGGCTGTTCAGCACGGCGAGGCCGACCTTGCGTGGCTGCTGGCCACCAGCGTGACCACTGCAACTCGCCGTGAAGCAGAGTCCGTAGTCATTGCCCGGTATGCCGAACTGATCGGTCGGACCACGGCAGAGGCAACCGAGCGTTACCGACTCGGTCTGCTGCTTCCGGCGCTCGCCGTTTTGTTGCTGGCCCAACGGGAGGTCGGCGAAGAACGTACAGCCAGGATGGTTGCGACATCGATCGACCGAATAGCGGCGGCCGTTGTCGACCTTGAGGTGGCCGCCCTCTAGGGAGCGTCGATCTGAGCGACCGAGTTCAGGACTTGAAGTCGTCGGGATTGGCCTCTTCGAGGAACTTTCTCAGCTCCTCGACCATTTCC
>CALHBU010000330.1 GCA_937930655.1 uncultured Acidimicrobiales bacterium
ATGTCGGCAGACACGCTGCAGCTCCTCGTTCGGGAGCTCGATCTCGATCCCGACGATGTCTACACCTATCGCGGTCTGCTCGACTGCACCGGCTTTGGCCCCATCATCGATCTCGACAAGCCAGGGCTTCGGTATTCGCCCCATGTCGGACTCACACCGGGCCGGCTTCGCGACCTCGATGGCGCCGACGACATGTTCGAGCGCCTGCGTGAGGGCGACATTCTCCTCCATCACCCCTACGACTCGTTCAACTCCTCAGTCAGCGAGTTCATTCGCCTCGCCGCCCGCGACCCAAAAGTGTTGGCCATCAAACTCACGCTCTACCGAACGTCGGGCGACTCGCCCATTCTCGAGTCGCTGATCCGGGCCGCCGAGCTGGGGAAGCAGGTGGCGGTCCTCGTCGAGGTCAAGGCCCGGTTCGACGAACGAGCCAACATTCAGTGGGCTCGCCGCCTGGAGCAGGCAGGCGTGCATGTGGCGTACGGGCTTGTCGGGTTGAAGATCCATACCAAGACGACTCTCGTCATTCGGTCCGAGCCCGAGGGGCTGCGTCGGTATTGCCACATTGGTACGGGCAACTACAACCCTCGTACTGCCCGGGTGTACGAGGACATCGGGCTGCTCACCGCCGATCCGCTCCTTGGCGACGATCTCACCCAGCTGTTCAACTTTCTCACCGGGTACGGCCGCAACGTCGACTATCAGAATCTTCTGGTTGCGCCCCAGGCGCTTCGGGGGGAGTTGGAAGAGCTCATTCGTAGCGAGATCAACGCCCCCGCTGGCTCGGGCCGGATCATCATGAAGATGAACTCGTTGGTCGACCCTCGCCTTATCGATCTGCTGTACGAAGCCAGCACGGCCGGCGTGCTGATCGATCTGATCGTGCGCGGCACCTGCTCGCTACGGCCCGGCGTGGTGGGATTGTCGGAAAACATCAAGGTGCGTTCGATCGTCGGCCGCTACCTGGAGCATTCCCGCATCTACTACTTCGCCAATGCCGATGGACCGGGCGAACCCGGCTACTTCATCGGGTCAGCGGATCTGATGCAACGCAACCTCGACCGTCGGGTCGAGGCCGTGGTTCGTCTACGGGATCCTGCCACCCAGCAGCGGGTCCAGGAGATCATCGAGGGCAATCTGGCCGACGACAGCTCGTCTTGGGAGCTCGGTCCCAACGGCGACTATCGACGGCTGGATTCCGGGACGTTTCACCTTCACGAGGAGTCGCAGCGGGCGGCCATAGAGCGAATCGAAGACGATCCTCTCCGGCCTGAGCGTTGGGCCAATCGTCTCGGATCCAGCGATCTCCTCGATTGAGACTCCCTCTTTTGCCTCTGGGGATGGTTGTCTGGTGGTGATGTCGAGTGTTGTTCGTGCCGCCGGTTGTCTTGTTTGGAGACCAGCAACTCTGTCTTCAGAGACAGGTGACGTCGAGGTTCTGGTAGTGCATCGGGATCGCTACGACGACTGGTCATTCCCTAAGGGAAAGGTCGATGGTGACGAGACCGAGTTGGCATGTGCCCTTCGCGAGGTCAAAGAGGAGACCAACGTCGAGGGCGACATCGGCGATGAACTACCGATGGTCTCCTATATCGATCACAAGGGGCGGGACAAGACTGTCCGGTATTGGTCGCTTCGCTACACCGGTGGCCGTTTCGTACCCAACGATGAGGTCGATCAGGTGCTCTGGCTTTCACCCGAGGCTGCGGCGATCAAGCTGAGCTACCAGCATGATGTTGCGCTGCTGAGTCATTTGTCGTCATGAGCCCGTCGAACTGGTGGCCCACCCCTGCCCGGCCCTCGACATGGTTCTCCGCCGAAGAGCTTGAGATGAGTCGGCGTTACAACCGACCCCTGGCCCGGGCAGCACTGGCTCGGCTTACTGGTCGCCTGCTGCTGTTGGCCGTTGTGCACCTTCTGGTGGCTGGGTTGTCGACTGAGTGGTCAACAACCGCGGTACTTCTAATGGCCTCGCCACTTTGTGCCCTGGCCTGGTGGTTACCGACCACCGCGGTTGATGTTTGGTTCGAATATCGCCACGAACCCCGGTTCGGTCACACGCCTCTACCGGTGAACCGGTTCGTGATGGGATCGGTCGCATCACTTGTTCCCGCCATCGTCGTGCTGGCCCTGGGATCAGCTGTTGTGTATTGGTTGATGGGTCTGACCGAGTGGTGGTGGCTGATGGCTTCGGCTGGGGCGGTGGTCGCTGTTGGTGTGGTGGCCAGGATCGACAGGAACTTCCGTTCACTCGGCGAGAACCTGCGACCGGTGGAGGCTGATGAGGGCGTTCGCTTCGGCCAGCTGGCGGTCCAGATGGGCGTTCCGAACGTGGCCTTTGCTGTCATGGAGACCGATGCCATCAAGGGCCTGAACGCATTTGCCACCAGGCTCAGCGGTCAGCCTCATGTGGTTGTGACCGGCGACTTGCTGGCGGCTGATCCTGAGCTTTCGGCACATGTCGTCGCCCATGAACTGGCCCATCTTCGTCGACGCCACCTGACCACAACCGTTGTCGTTTCGGCGACGACGGCCGGCCTTCTGGTGGCCGCCCTTGGCCCACTCGTTCGATTCGACGTTCCCTTTCGATGGCTCACCGTTGAAGGACGCGATCCGCGAAGCGTTGTGGTGATGGTGGGCCTTGTCCTCGTCATGTCTGGAATGGTCAGCCCTCTTTTGGCGTGGCTCGGCAGGGCTCACGAACGACAGGCCGACGCAACGGCCTTCTCTGTTGCCGGAGGCCTTCCGCTGCCGCTGGTGCGAGCATTGCATGTCTCTCACCGTGCCGACCTTGATCCTGGCCGGCTTGCCCGGTTGGTTACAGCCCACCCGCCCCCGGCCGAACGCCTGCACCGCGCCAGTCGGGAGTCTTCTCACCGCGTACCATCGGAGGGGTGAACGACTCGTCGGACTCCGTTGACGGAGACCGCACTGCAGCAGAACGTCCCGGCTCTCGCCCCCTTCCCGGCGAGCGGCCGAAGGCGCGCGGGGCTGCGGCGTTCCGGGTCAGCTCCTTTGCCCGTCTAGCCCGGAGCCACGCCGCCGCCATGGGCGGCGATGCCCTGGTGGCCATCGCCTTGGCCGACTCGTTGTTCTTCTCGATCAACCCCAACGATGCCCGGTGGCGGGTCGCCCTCTACCTACTCCTCACCGTCGCCCCGTTTGGCGTCGTAGCCCCGTGGCTCGGTCCGGCCATGGATCGGCTCAAGGGCGGCCACCGATACATGCTGATCGGCGCCGCGCTATGCCGGGTGCTCCTGGCCATCGGTATGGCGGCCTACATCGACAGTCTGTGGCTGTTCCCGCTTGCCTTCAGCATGCTGGTGATGGGCAAGACCCATCACATCGCCAAGAGTGCCCTGGTGCCGGCCACGGTGAAGGACGAGACCGCGTTGGTGCAGGCCAACAGTCGGTTGTCCATCATTTCGTCGGTCTCCGCTGGCGTTGCCGGTATCCCCGGAGTACTTCTCCTCACCTTTGGCGGGGCCCCGTGGGCCCTCGGCCTGGCCGCCATCTGCTTTGGTTTCTCCGCCCTGCTTGGTCTCCAGGTCCCGGCAATCCGGGTTGCTGAGACTCCGGCCGGCGACGAAGAGAAGGCCGAGATGCGGGGCTCGGGCATTGTCCTCGCTGCCAGTGCCATGGGGTACGTCCGGGCCGTGGTGGGGTTTCTCACCATGTTGCTGGCTTTCGAGTTGCGAGGAGGCATCGATCCCGGGCCAACCGGTGTCGGTGTCGAACTCGGTCACCGGGTCCGAGAGGGGCTGGGTGGCCTTCGGCTCGACCTGACGACCGGCGGAGCCCCAGCCTGGCACTTCGGCCTCGTGCTGGTTGCTACCGGCCTTGGCGGTCTTGGAGGTGCGCTCAGTTCGCCCCGGTTGCGACGCAACTTCCCGGAAGAGCGCATTCTGGCCGGCGTGCTGGCCCTGGTTGGAATCTGCGGGGTTCTGGGGGCGTTGTCGGGAGGGCTGGTCGGCGCCATGATCCTGGCCTTCGCCGTTGCCATTGCCGGCCAAGCCGGTAAGCAGTCGTTCGATGCCATCGTGCAGCGCGATGCCAGGGAGTCCAACCTCGGTCGATCGTTCGCCCGTTTCGAATCCCGCTTTCAGCTGCTCTGGGTCATTGGCGCCATCATTCCGGTTGTGCTCCCGATACCGGCTCGACTTGGTTTCCTCATCCTGGCTGGAACCGCTGGGTTTGCCGCCGCCAGCTACTGGCTGGGTCGTGACCCCTCGCCGAAGTCGGCCAGCGCTCGCCGAGTAGGTCGGAAGCTGACTGGGAAGCTACCCAGGCGAACCCGCCCCAAATCCGAAGGCAGCGGTGCGGCTGGCCCCGAGAGCAGTGGTAGTTCTGGCGGCCCGGCACCCGATCCCAACGCTGATCCCACCATGGTGATGCCAGCGTTGGACCTCACCGTCGAGGAACAGGTGCCTCAGCCACCGTCCCGACCCTCTGGCCCTCGATAGCTGTCGTCGGGGAAACCGCTACAGATCCTCGAGCCCGGAGAGATCATCCGGTACGTCGAGCACGCCTTCGGGCAGATCAGGGTCGAGGCCAATACGGGCCAACCACAGGCCGGGCGCGTTGACCTCGGCCGAGGTCGGCAGATCGAGCTCGTCCTTCCAAAGACGGACCAAGCCCTGGTCGCCAGCACGCTCGACCACGCCTTCGATGAAGGTCGCCCCCCGCCTGAGGGTGTCGTCGGTGATATCGATGCCCAGCAGCCGCTCCATGAGACGATCGGCCGGCGCGACATCGGCCGTCCGTTGCCGGAGATGCTGTCTGATGGCCGTGTGGCTAGGCACCAACGTGCTGCACACCTGACCAACGACGTGATCGATGTAGCCGGTGACGACAGCCACCAGAGCATCCAGCTGTGGCACGAGAAGATCGTGAGTAGGCGTGCGCATCATCGAGAACAGCGCGTCGGGGTCGTTGAGCGTTTCGGCAAGTTCGCCGATCTGACTGAGGTCGGTGACGTCGCCGAACTGGTCCAGTAGCGCCGGGGAGTCGAAGCGGAACGCAGTGGCGAAGTCGATGAAGAGGGCTTCGAGCCTCTGACGAACATGAGGTTGGGAGATGGTGGCGTGGGCCGCGTATTCGTTGATGAGCACCCACATTCGCACCTCTTCCAGAGGGAGCCCCCAGGTGGCAGCGGCATCGTCGATGGCCGACGCGACCAGCAGGATTTCGTTGGCCGGGCGGGGCACTGGCAAGTCGTACTGGCCCAGAGCCTGCTGGCCAAGATGACCGATCATGGCGCCGGCGCTCATGGCCACCATCATTGGGCCCATGGCTTTGATCATCTGGCCAAACATGGCCGACATGGGGTCGATGGCACCTTCGGGAGCCAGCTCGTCGCCGGCTGTTCGGCCTAGAGCTTCACCGAATCGTTCGAAGAACGGCCGGTAGACCGTGAGACTTTCCGAGGTCCACTCGGACCGCGTGACGCTTCGAACATTGGTGCCGGACGGCATGGAGATCCCTGGCGCTTGCTGGAGATGTAGCTCAGCCACCCGGGCCAAATCAGTGAAGGCCATCCGGGCCAGCGGGTCGACGTTGTCCTCTGTGGTGCCTTCGTT
>CALHBU010000331.1 GCA_937930655.1 uncultured Acidimicrobiales bacterium
TGGCGTAGCTATGGTCCAGACTCCCTGACGCCGGATCGGCCCGCTGGTGGACCAGAAGATCGAACTCTTCAATCGGCTGGGTCCCACGATCGATAATGAAAAATCCGGTGTAGTCCCGTCCCGAGAAGAAGCTCTGAACGAAGTCGACACTCCCGGTGCAATGTCGCTCCTCGGCCTCGATCAGCACAACGGGGCGGCTGGTTCCGATGAGATCCGACGCTCCGAGGAGAACCTGCTGCTCGTGGCCCTCAACGTCGATCTTGAGAAAGCCCACATCCCCGAGATTCAGATCGTCGAGCCGAAAGATCTCTACTTCAATGGACTCGAAATCGCCCGGCTCCCCCACCGTCGCAAGCGATGACCGGTAGGTGTTGGCAACGCCCGAACTCACCGGGACCTGGAGAACTGCGGTCCCGGCGCTGTCCGAGCACCCGCCGCGGACAAGCCGAATGTTCTCACCCAGTGCCCGTTCAAGGTATGCCTGACACGCAGGGTGTGGCTCGACGGCAACGGTCTCTGCGGACTCCTTGCTGAGCCAATAGGAGAAGACCCCCCGATTAGCCCCAACGTCCACACTGACTCGATTCGAATCGGCCAGATGTCTAGCCAGGTGTAGGCCGTACTCCCCTATCCGTAGTTCTCGCCGGGCCCGCAACCAAAGTGACGGACCAGACAGGTATCGCTCGGCAAAGGATGCCAACGTTGTGTTCATCGAATACTCCAGTTCAATTTCGTTGCGATAGCCGTTGATGTCACGACACACCCACTGATTCCTGAGAAAGATGCGGCGCTGGTGCAGCCATGCTCACAAAACGACGAGCGGGCTTGGCCTCGACCAGTAGCGCAACCGAGTAACCAATAACCGAACCGACTACCGCTGCCCAGAGGCCCAGAACGGGGAGAAGCAGGACCAGGGTCGCAGCGCCAGAGACGAGTCCGGCGAGGTCGGCAATGGCGACGATTCCCGGCGACCCCTTCATGGTGATCAGCATCGCCAGGAGGCGCGTGGTGGCCAGTAGCGGGGCGCACAGCGCAAGCACGGCCGTTAGCGGCCGACCTGAGGAAAAGTCCGATCCAAAGATTGCTTCGAAGAGGAAGTACCCGGCCCCTGAAGCAACGAGCCCCAGGCCTACGGAAGCTCCGATGCCTGCCACGAGCCACCGACGTACCCCTGCCTGATCGTTCTTGGCAACTGCCCAGCGCAGGCGGGGACCGGTCCCGGTCGGAGCCACAAGGGCGGCCGAGGCGACGGTGGCCGCATTGGCATACACGCCTACTAGCGCCGGGTCGATGGTGACCGAGAGAATCAGCTGATCGAGCCTCTGATTCAGTGAGGTGGAGAGCGACGACACCCAGCTGCGGGCCCCAAACCTCATCGTCGACCTGAATGTCGACTGATCAGGCAGACGAACGCCGATCGACCCGCAAAGGGCCAGCGTTGCCAGGCTGGGCACGGTGGCCCCGACCACGGCAACCCAAGCCAACGTCACCGACGACGTGTATCCGACGGCAACGGCGATCACGATCCCGAGAAGCGTGAGCACCGGAATTCCGGTTATGAGGATCTGATGAAGAATGACTTTTCCCTGAGCCAGGACAACGAAAATCGCAGTCAAACCAGCCGAACGAACCGGCAGCAGAATCGCCATCAGCAACAGTGGCCAACGAATACTCTCCGAGAGTGCGATGATCCAAGCCACCGGTGCGAGAAGTAGCGCCCACCCGACCCCCACAACAAACGACGTGACGATCTGAGGTCCCCAGGCGGTCTGTCCGAGTTCCTTCGGCGTCGAAGCTGCGGCCTCGGGAATACCGAAGCTCGCTAGGGTTGCGGTCACGGTGCCGAACACGACCACCTGGGCAAACGCCCCGCGACCAGCGGCCCCGACCAAGCGCGAGACCAGGATGGCAGTTGCTGCGTTGGCCACAAGAATGACGCCGGCAACTGCGACACCGAACCCAATCTTGTTGAGCCCACTGCGCAGTCCGCCTCTGCCTCGAAGAAGCTGGGAGACCGACGTCATTGCGGCGTAGGTGCTCGTTCGGCTGATATCTGACCAGCGGAGGAGATACCGACAGATTCAGGTTGCTTCGGGCTCTCGAGACCGATCACTTCCAGAATCCCCTCTCGGAAGATCTGGTGATCTCGCTCCATCCGCAGTCCAGCGTTGTCGGCCAACTCGGCTTGGCGCTCCAGGTCCACCACAGACCCCAAAGCCTTGGTCCACTGTGCTGCGTCGGCACCGGGTGGAAGCAGAAGCCCATCTCGGCCGTCGGTGATTTGCTCCGGAATCCCGCCAACCTCTGACGACACAGGCACCGATCCCAAGCACTGGGCCAGGACCACAGCGGCGCTCTGACTCGCCTTCGAGTATGGGAGAACGACCGCTTGGGAGGCAGCGACAAGCGCACAAAGTTCGCCCGGTCCGACGAACCCGGGAATCACCGTGACCGTCGAGATATCGGGGTCCAATCCATGGTCTCCGTCGGCCATCGTCCCCGCGATGGCAAAGTCCCAGGTTCCGCCAGTCGCCTTCTGGATTGCCGGGAGAAAGTCGGCGCCCTTGGCCTTCCGGCGAACACCAAAATGTAAGGCCGTCGGACGATCGCCCGGTTGAAGCGCGGGACGAGGGCGAGGCTCGGCCAACAGGCCCAACGGTTTCGGGAGCGGGAGCAGACTGCGGTTCAATCCAGCGGCTCCCGGTAGACGTTCAGCCACGAACTCCGAATGGACAACAACGTCGTCGGCCTTCTCGAGCAACGAGGCAACTCCAACATCGATACCGGCGGCCCAACCGTGCGAGCCGTGGTTGTGGGCCACTAGGACCACCCGAGCACCGATTTTCCGGGCCTCATGATGGAGCATCGCTTCGAGAAAAGGGATGAGCCAGTTCTGAATGACCACAACATCAGGTCGTTGCTCACGAAGCGCGGCCGTTGCTTGCCGAACGACCGAAAGATGATGCAAGAGTCGGTTCGACAAATCAGACTGAAGTGCTACATCAGCGGCAACTTCACGATCTGGTCGAGTAGCGAGGACTACGTCGACTTCTGCCGCTTCGAACTCGATCCGCCACGCATCAGCGGTCTGGGCAATGCCTCCGCGGCCAAGCCAGTCGACGACCATTACCTTCATGAGTCGACGACCGAACCAGGGGAATGCACCCCATCCAATCGGCTGTCAGCCTGGCTTTTTGAGGCAGGGCTTCAGTCGGTGTGCGACTTGGCCAGTGTGCCAAGGTAGAGCTCGATGACCTTCGGATCGGTCAGTAGCTCTCGACCGGAACCGGTGTAGGCGTTGCGGCCCTGATCCAGTACGTAGCCGCGGTCGCAGATCTGCAGGCAACGGCTGGCGTTCTGCTCAACCATGACGATCGATACACCGGCACTGTTGATCTGCTTGCAACGAACAAAGACCTCGTCTTGAAGCAACGGTGAAAGACCGGCTGACGGCTCGTCAAGGAACAGCACCGAGGGGTCCATCATCAGTGCTCGCCCCATGGCCAACATCTGACGCTCGCCACCGGAGAGCGATCCAGCCTTTTGTTCACGTCGTTCGACCAGGCGGGGAAACATCTCACCCACGACGTCGAAGCGGCCCGAGAACTTCTTCGGCTCGAGATAGGTGCCCATCTCGAGGTTCTCTTCGATGGTGAGCGATGGGAAGACATTGTTGTTCTGAGGCACGTAGCCGATGCCCTTTGACACCAGGCTGTGAGCCTTGAGGCCGGTAATGTCCTCGCCTCGTAGTCTGACGGCGCCCTCACGGACGTTGACCAGGCCAAACATTGCTTTCAGCAGTGTTGACTTGCCGGCTCCGTTGGGGCCGACAATGCCAACCAGTTCGCCCTCGGCCAAGTCGAGGTTGCATCCGTTGAGGATGTTGACGCCAGGGACGTAGCCGGCAATGAGTGAGTCGGCGATCAGCAGTGGCTCGGTCATGAGGATTCCTCGCTCGACCCATCCGCAGGAGCGGCAGAAGTGACGTCGTCGCCATCTGTTTCGTCTTCCCACTCCAACGGCGCGTCATGGTGGGCTCCGAGGTAGGCATCGACAACCGCCTGATTCTCGCCGATGGTGGCCGGAGGTCCCTCGGCGATGATCCGCCCCTCAGCCATCACAACCACCCAGTCGCTGATCTCCTGCACCATGTCCATGTCGTGCTCGACAAAAAGAACCGTCATGCCCTCGTCTTTGAGCTGAGTGACATGCTCGAGGAGGGACTGGGTGAGCGCAGGGTTGACGCCAGCCATTGGCTCATCGAGCATCACCAACTCCGGCTCGACCATGAGCGCCCGGGCCATCTCCAGCAGTTTCCGTTGTCCACCCGACAGCGTCCCCGCGAACTCGTCGGTCATGTGTGCCATCTTGAAACGCTCTAGAAGTGCGGCCGCTCTGGTTTCTATGCCCTTTTCCTGGCTGCGCCAGGTGAACGGAAGAAGAGCTCGCCAGAAGCTCTCGCCCTTCTGACCAACGGCTCCGAGCTTCATATTGTCCATGACCGTCATCTTCGACAGTGCTTTGGTGAGCTGGAAGGTTCGGACCATGCCCAGATTGGCCACTTTGTGGGCCGGCGTGTTGGTTAGGTCTTTGCCGTTGAACGTTTGGGTGCCGGTGTCGGGGCTGTCGAAGTTCGACATCAGATTGAAGAACGTTGTTTTGCCCGCACCATTGGGACCAATGAGAGCGGTGATTACCCCTCGCTGAATCTCCAGGTGATCGACGTCGACTGCCTTCAGACCACCGAACTGACGAGTGATGTTGTCGGCCACCAGAATGGGATCGGGCTTGGCCACACCGGGCTCCCACGCCACATCAGCCAGCGGATCTGTCATGTCGGCGGAAGCGTCAGCGGTCATCGAGCGCCATTTCGTCTCGGTTGCCGAAGATGCCCTGGGGCCGGAAGGCGGCCAGAAGGGCAAGCGAGAAGCCAATCAGCATGAAACGAACCTGGCCGACCTGGGTTCCTTCCATGATCGACGTCGGGATGATGTCCTGATCGACGGCTTGGCGGAGGAACGTATCGGTGAAGCTGAGAACGCCCCAAAGAATCATGGCGCCTATGACCGGCCCGAACACCCGGGCCGCACCGCCCAGGATGAGGGCCACCCACGCCAGGAAGGTCACATCGGTAATGAAGTTGTCGGGCTGGGCACTCTGGGTACCTATCGCTCGCATCAGGCCACCGGCCGCGCCTATCACGCCACCCAGAATAAGGGCCTGCATTTTGTAGAAGTAGGCGTTCTTTCCCAGGCTTCGGGCTGCATCTTCGTCTTCTCGGATGGCCTTCAGGACTCTCCCCCAAGGGCTGCGCACCAGGGTGGCAACGATGACCAACACAATGGCAACAACGATCCAGCCGATGATCACGACCCAGAGCTGGTTGCCCAGGAAGTTCAGAGGACCAAAGCCGTAGCGGGTTCGGGGCTCGAAGGGGCTGAACTCATAGAAGGTGTCGGCGTACTGTCCGAGACCGTCCGACGAGCCAGTGACTGAATCCCACTTGGGAGAACGCAGAAACAGGCGAACGATCTCAGCGGCCGCAATGGTAACAATGGCCAGATAGTCGGCTCGGAGTCTCAACGTCGGCACGCCGAGAATAAGAGCCATGATCACCGGGAAGACGAAGAGACCGACGAAAATGCCGAGCCAGAAAGACTGCTCGGCGTAGACGACGGTGAGGGCCAGGCCGTAGGCCCCGGCCGCCATGAAGACCGCCTGACCAAAGTTCAGCAGGCCGGTGTAGCCAAAGTGAATGTTGAGACCTATCGCAGCCAGGGCGAAGTAGATGGCTTGCTCGCCGACGAAGCCGCGGAGCGTATTTTCGAGAATCGATCCCCAGTCCATCAGCCGACACGCTCCGATTTACCCAGCAGGCCCTGGGGGCGAACCAGCAGGATCACAACCAGGGCCAAGAGAGCGCCGACGTTCTTCATGTCCGATGGCACCACAAGGGTCGACATCTGGATCAGAACACCAACGATGAGGCTTCCGAAGAGGGCGCCGTACGCGGTTCCGAGGCCACCCAGGGTTACCCCGGCGAACATGAGGAGCAGGAGTCGGAAGCCCATCTCCCAGCCGATGTCTTCAGTGAGGCCGAACAGCACCCCGCCAAGACCGGCCAGTGCGCCGCCGGCGATCCATACATACCGGACCACGCCTTCGACGTCGATACCGGATGACTCAGCCAGATCTCGGTTGTCCGACACCGCCCGCATGGCCTTGCCGATTCTCGTCTTTTGAAGCAGAAGCCCCACGGTGACAAGGATCGTTAGTGAGACAACAACGATGACGACGTCCTTGGGTGGGAGTGAGAAGGGGCCGAAGTCGATGACCTTCTGGATCTGGTAGTTCCGATACGGACGACCCCGTCCACCAAAGAAGTACAGCAGGACATACCGGAACAGAATGGAGAGGCCGATGGAAACGACGAGCATGGAGATAAGGCTTGAACCCCGGTCTCGTAAGCGCTTCCAAATCAGTTGATTGAACAAGCCGCCGGCAACACCGCACAGCAAGGTCGACACGATGGCGGCCAGTATTAGTGTCAGTTTGAAACCGAAGATGCCCGTGACGTTAAAGAGGAACGCCACCATGGCCCCGAAGGTGACCATCTCACCGTGGGCGAAATTGACAAGCCCGGTCGTGCCGAAAATCAGCGAGAGACCGATAGCTGTCATCCCGATGATCAGCCCGAGTTTCAGGCCGTCGACGAAGAGCTGCACCATCTTGATCGAGCCGCTATCGGAGGCCACCCGCTCGCCGAGAGGGATAATCACCGGATTGTCCCGTCCAACGTTGGCGGTGATCGGCGTTGCGGGGTCGGTTCCCTCTCTGACGGCGACGCCTTCGGGAAGAGTCGATTCGTCAAGGGTCACCACGTAGTCGCCGGCCCCTGGCAGGACGGCCACCCATTCACCGTCAGCGTTACTCACCGCAGTGGCGACTTCGGCCCCCGACGCATCGGTGACAACCACCGAGACACCCTCGAAGAGTTCGTCGCCTCCGTCATCGGCTGTGCCCCGGCTGCGGAACCGACCGCTGACGGTCGTCGAGTCATCCTGGGCTGCCAGTAGTCCGATTGGCTCGCCGGCAACGATGAAGAACAGCGCAAACGAGGCGAAGAGCCGTCGGAGAAGAGAGGTGCGCCCGGGCATGAGATGTGCATGTTAGGGCGCGATTGGGGCCCGCGCACCGGTTGTTCATTCTCAGTCGTCGTCACACGCCTTGAGGACCTGCCCGACCGAGACCGGGACCCTCCATTCGGCCGCTGGTCGGTGATGGTCGGCCGCCCAGGAACTCGTGAGTGGATCGGCTCCGGCATCGGCCAGCAGCTGTTCTCCGATGGCCGGATGCAGACGGTACTGCGCCATCCGTCGTTGCAGATGAGAGCCTTTGGCCCAAGAGTCGAGCCAGGGACTCGGGGCAATTGCCCACAGGACGGTGGCCACAACTCGCCCCGGTGTCCGGAGACCGGATTCGACCTTGCCGACATCGTGAAGAAGAGCGGCAGCAACAACCGGTCGAGTGGCAGTGGCCCCTAGTTCGGCGACCACCTTATGGGCTACTTCTATCGCATGTCGCCGGTCCGGGTTGTTCATCCGACGCCACAGCGCCCGCTCGCCATCGTTCAGCTTGGTCAGTGCCCACTGTTCCTCGGCGTGGTCAGGCGCGCCCGGCCGCACGGCACCAAGAAAGCGGCGAGCAAGATGCGAGAGCTGACCAAACATCGACGATGCCGTCCTGTTTAACGATTGAGTCGGTGAGCGGCGGCGAGAAGACCAGCGATCGACTTCCCATCGGTGATCCGACCATCTGTCGCCATGGCGATGGCCTCGCTGAAGGGCACCTTCTTCACCACCATGTGCTCTTCTTCGACGCCATCCAACTGCTGCTCAACTGGGGAAAGTTCCTGGGCCATATAGATGTGCTGAAGCTCGTCGCAGAACCCCGGCGAGTGATGGAAATCCAGTAGATGCTCGAGACGGCCCGCCGACTGACCGATTTCCTCGGCCAACTCGCGAACAATGGTGTCCTCCGGTGGCTCGCCCGGCACGTCTCGTTTTCCGGCCGGGATCTCCCAGAGCTCACGATCGATGGGTGCCCGATACTGGCGAACGAGGTAGACCTCGTCGCCGTCAAGAGCAACAGCGGAAACGGCGCCGGGATGACGCACGACATCCCGCCGGAACTCACCCCCGTCGGGCCCACGGAACCATCCGTCATAAGTACCGACAACGGCACCCTGGTGGATCAGTTCATCTCGAAGATGCTTAAAATCGGCGGACACGTTAGGAGTGCGAGCGCTCAGCGAGCGTCGGTCTGTTCGGTCAGAACGATCTCGGTGACGCCAGGAGGCTCTGTGCCGATGTAGCGACCGGGATCCTTGGCCTTGGCTTCCCGCAATGACGTCTCGATGAAAGCATCGAACAGGGGCGCCGGTCGGTTTGGCCGGCTCTTCAACTCCGGGTGAGCCTGGGTGCCAAGCCAAAAAGGGTGGTTCTCGAGCTCGATGAACTCGACCAGCAAACCGTCGGGCGAGGTTCCTGAACACTTGAAGCCACCGGGGCCGTCTTCGAAGCGCGACCGGTACTTCGGATTGAACTCATAGCGATGGCGGTGACGTTCCTTGATAACCGATTCGCCGTAGATGTCAGCGACCTTGGAGCCTTCATCAAGAACCGCTACGTACGCACCGAGCCGCATGGTGCCTCCCATGTCGGTGACATCACGTTGCGAGTCCATGAGATCGATGACCGGATGAGGCGACGTAAAGTCCTGGTTGTCGAACTCGCTCGAATAGGCGCCGTCCAGGTCAAGGACGTTCCTGGCGTATTCGATGGTCATGGCCTGCATGCCGAGGCACAAGCCCAGGCACGGCTGGCCGTTTTCTCTGGCATAGCGAGCGGCTTCGATCTTGCCCTCGACGCCACGCTCACCAAAGCCGCCGGGCAGAACAATGCCGTCCAGGTGGCCCAGCTTCTCCCCCACCAGCAAACCCTCGACATGATCAGACATGATCCATTCGACCTCAAGGTCGACGTGATGATGCAAGGCGGCGTGGCGTAGCGATTCAGCCACCGAGAGGTAGGCATCGGGCAGGGTGACGTACTTGCCGACAATGCCAATGCGCAGCGGCTGGGTGGCCTGGTCGGACAAGGCAACCAGACGCCGCCACTCGGCCAGATCGGGATCGAAGTGGCCGAGATCGATGAGGTCACAGACATAGGAGTCGAGACCCTCGTCGTGCATCGTCAGTGGAATCTCGTAGAGGCTGGCCGCATCGGGTGCGTTGATGATGCCATCGCGAGGCACATCACAGAGGTTGGAGATCTTGCGGCGAAGGTCCTCCGAGATTCGGCGGTCGGAACGACACACGATCACATCGGGCTGGATGCCCCGACTACGAAGTTCGGTAACCGAGTGCTGGGTCGGTTTGGTCTTCTGCTCACCGGCCGGTCCGATGAAGGGCACGAGCGTGACGTGGACGTAACACACGTTGTCCCGTCCGACATCGAGCCGGAACTGCCGGATGGCTTCCAAGAACGGAAGAATCTCGATGTCACCCACCGTGCCACCGACCTCGGTGATAACCACGTCGACGTCTTCTGATGCCAGCGAGCTAATGCGCCGCTTGATTTCGTCAGTGATGTGGGGAATCACCTGCACCGTCTTGCCCAGGTAGTCACCTCGCCGCTCTGCCGCGATGACCGACGAATAGATCGAGCCAGTGGTGGCGTTCGACGCTCTGGTCAATGGTTCATCGATGAACCGCTCGTAGTGCCCGAGATCAAGGTCGGTCTCGCCACCATCATCGGTGACGTACACCTCGCCGTGCTCGAAGGGA
>CALHBU010000332.1 GCA_937930655.1 uncultured Acidimicrobiales bacterium
CGTCCTCAGCGTCGACGCCGCCATCGAGGATTTCCAGGCGGCCAAGGACATGGGCATGGTCGGCATGATGATGACCGGCGACCCGGTCCATGAGGACTACGACCACCCCGACTACGACGCGCTGTGGGAGTGCGCCACCGATCTCGACCTCCCGATCTGCTTCCACATCCTCACGTCGCGGGCCGGCAGCATCCACTCCAAGCCCCGGGGCCATCAGATCAACAACTTCCTTGGCATCATCCGGGCCGTTCAGGACATTGTGGGTTTGTTGACTCTCGGCGGCGTGTTCGAACGGCACCCGAAGCTCAAACTGGTGGTGGCCGAGAGCGACGCCGGTTGGCTCCCTCACTACATGTACCGCATGGACCACGCGGCCCGTATGAATTACGAAGACGGGATTGTCGAGGGCCTGTCCAAGCTTCCCAGCGAATACATCCGCAGCAACGTGTGGGCCACCTTCCAGGATGATGTCACGGCGTATCACACCGGTGAGTTTGTTGATCACCGTCATCTGCTGTGGGCCAGCGACTTTCCTCACACCGACTCGACATGGCCACTGTCGCGTGAGCTCATCGCAAAGCAGGCCGGTCACCTCACCGACCAGCAGCACCAGGACATCTTCCGTGACAACACGGCTCGGTTGTTCAACCTGCCGGCCGGTGAGAAGTCGTGGCGAATGGAGGCTGCGTGAGCACCGAACCGTTCTACGACCCCGAGGTCAAAGCCATCCTCGACGGCTTGCCACCATTCGGGACGGTGGCGGCCGACAATCTGGACAAGATCCGGGCTGCCCGGATCACCGAGAGCGGCCAGGTGTCACTGTCTGACAAGGTGGAGCGCTCGGATCACCTAGTTCCCGGCCCCGATGGCGGCGAGGTTCGATTGCGGGTTCATCGTCCGGTTGATGCCGAAGGCCAACGTCCGGTCCTGTACTGGATGCACGGCGGCGGCTATGTGCTGGGATCACCCGAGCAGGACGATCTTCGGTTCGATCGCTGGTGTCAGCGGTTCAACATCATCGGCGTTGCCGTGCAGTACCGCTTGGCCCCCGAGAACCCCTATCCGGGAGGCCTCGAGGACTGCTACGCCGGTCTGGCCTGGGTGAAGGAGAACGGCGAAACGCTTGGCATGGACCCGTCTCGAGTGGGTATCGGTGGCCCGAGCGGTGGTGGCGGAATGGCTGCGGCCCTCGGTTTGCTGGTTCGGGACCGTGGCCAGTTCGAGATCAACTATCAGATGCTCATCTATCCCATGATCGACGACACCATGACGTCGCCGTCCTCCCATTGGGAGGTGCCAATCTGGGATCGGGAGTCCAACCACTTTGGCTGGTCGTCCTACCTCGGGGATCTGTTCGGCACCGACAATATCCCGACCCATGCTGCTCCCTCTCGGGAAACCGACCTGTCTGGGCTACCGCCTACCTATGTGATGGCCGGCAGCCTTGACGGTTTCGTTGACGAAGACATCGACTACGCCACCCGACTCAACCAGGCCGGTGTACCGACCGAGCTGCACGTGTATCCCGGAGCACCTCACGGCTTTGAGGGCTTCGTGCCCCAGGCCGCAGTGTCGAAGCAGGCCCGGCGTGACATCAACGACTGGCTTGGTCGCATGGTGGCTGATCGCTGAGCTACTCGAGCACCTCCGCTGCTGCCAGCTCGGCAACGTGCTCGGCTTCGTAACCGAGCACGTCAGTGAGAATGTCGTAGGTGTGCTCGCCGAGAAGCGGCGGGCCGACGGTGATAGTGGTTGGAGTCCGCGAGAGTCGAAACCTGGTGTTCTCGATGAGGCAGTCCCGGTGGGGGTGAGCGGGCCGGATGAAGTGGCCGGCGGCCTCCAACTGCGCATCGGCGAGACAATCGCGGCCGTTGGCTACCTGGTGAGAGGCTATGCCTTCGGCCTGGAGTCGTTCGGTCAACTCTCGGCCGTCGAAATCCACCGTCCAGGCACCAACGAGGGCATCTAACTCGTCGGCGAGAGCCACTCGCTGGGCGGCGTCAGCCAGGTCGGTGCGGTCGAGGAGATCGGCCCGGCCCATCAAACGGGCCAGTGCCGTCCACTGCTGATCGTCCTCACAGGCAATGGCAATCCACTGGTCGTCGCCCTTCGATGGGTAGACGCCGTGGGGTGACATCTGGGGGTCTCTGTTGCCGGCTCGCTCCATCAGACGGCCATTGGCATCGAGCTCCAGGAAAGCCGGAGTGAGGAAGTGCTGGGCGGCCTCCGATTGGGACATATCGATGTACTGCCCTTCGCCTGTACGACGCCGGTGGTCGACCGCAGCCAGGATGGTGGCGGCCAAAAAATGGGTGGACGTGTAGTCGGTGTAGGCACCAAAGGGCCCGGCCGGTGGGCGGTCGGGCCAGCCGGCCAGACCGTAGAAGCCGGCAAATGCGGCACCAAGGTTTCCATACCCGGCGAAGTTGGCGAGCGGTCCGGTCTGACCGGCCAGGCAGGTCGAGACCATGAGGAGTTCGGGATTGATCTTGCGCAGGTTCTCGTAGTCCAGCCCCCACTTGGGCATGGCTTTGGGCGAGAAGCTCTCGATCACGACATCGCACCAACCAACGAGATCATGCACGACGCCGAGCGCTTCCGGTTTGGACATGTCCAGGGCCAGACTGCGCTTGCCCGCCGCCATGTTGTCGAAGAGGGCCGAGTTCTCGATGCCGGCCTCGTTGTTGTGGCACGGGCTGAATCCCCTAGCCCCGTCCTGTTTATTGGCCGACTCGACCTTGATGATCTGGGCCCCGAGGTCAGTGAGCACCCTGACGGCGTGGGGCCCGGCAATGGACCACGAGAAGTCGAGGATTTTCAGATTGCTAAGCGGAAGGTCGCCGCTGGGGTCGAGGTCGGGGCGTAGGGGGCCGGGTTGGGGAAGGAGTTCGAGCCGATTCCACAAGCCGCCCTTGCCCAGAATCTCATCGTTGTGCTGGCCAACAGTGGGGGCCGGCCCGAGGGGTTGGAGCGGGGTAGCCGAACACTTGGCGAATGCACCGGGAACTCGCAGCGTCTGGCCGGTCACCGGGTGCTCGACCTTTTGGAAGAAATCCCGTGCTGCGGCCTGGGAGCTGGCGAGCACGTCGGCCGGTGTGGAGATGGGAGCCATGAGCAACCGCCGCTCCATGGCTCCGGCCAGGAGCTCGTCCTTGGTCTTTGACGCCGTAAAGGCGGCCACCGCCTCCTTGGCCCTTTCCCAGTCGGCGAGGGGTTCGGAGCCGTCGTCCAGCAATTGGGCGTAGTTGACCCAGTCCTTGTCCCTGGTTGCCTCGTCGCAGAAGCCCTCCTCGTGGACCCAGTTCATGAGATAGCCGGTGTTCTGCCCGATAGGCATGCCAAAGACGTGGGTGATCGAGACGTAGCCGTCGGCTGCGGGGTAGACCAGCCGAAGCCGGATCCCACCCATGACCGCACCACCCGCAGTCCGAGAAACGTCGACGTTCCCAACCCCGGTGGCCAGGACACCGGCCTGGGTTCCGAGAGGAGCCGTCCATTGGGCGGCAGCATCAACGTGCTGGCCAAGTCCTGAGTGGTCGCGCTCGATCAGGGATGCAATCACGCCCGACGCTGCCGATGCGGCTCCGAAGTGAAAGCCCTGGGGGACCGAGACCCGGACTGGGGGCCGGTCGTCGTCGCCGGTGATGGCCAGTGTGCAGGCGCTGGCCATGACGGTGAGATCAGTAGCCGCCCACCGGGCTTTCGGTCCCTTCTGGCCGAAGGCGGAGATCGAGGCGACCACCAGGTGGGGG
>CALHBU010000333.1 GCA_937930655.1 uncultured Acidimicrobiales bacterium
CGTTGGGGGACATCGAGCTCGATCTCAAGATCGGGCCAGCGATGCATGGCGGCACCGATGATGGCGAGGGCAACCAGCGGACTGATGAGCAGGGCCAGAAACGGGAATCCGGCGATAATCGATAGCAGTAGTCCGGCACACGACAAGCCCACAACCACCAGGTAGCGAGGCGTGATCTGCCGGTTCATGGTGATGACAGCTACTCGGATGCCGACCCGGACGCATCCCGGTCGGCTTTAGTGAGTGCCTCGGGAGTTGGAACCCGATCGACGCACTCCCGCACCACATCAGCTTCCCGAACACCTCGGACCCAGGCCTCGGTACGAAGAACCAGACGGTGGGCCAGCGTGGGGACGGCCAACGACTTCACGTCGTCGGGAGTGACGAAGTTGCGGCCGGCCAAAGCGGCGGTGGCCCGGGCCACTTTGAGCATGGCCAGGCCACCTCGGGGGCTGGACCCGACCTCGAGGTTGTCGTGTTCCCTAGTCGCCTCGATGATCTTGACCACGTAGTCAACGATGTCGGTGCTGGCTTCGACCGTTTCGATCGCCTGCTGCATGGCCAGGATGCCGGTGGCGTCGGTGATGGTGTTTAGCTCCGGCTGATCGGTGCCGCGCTCAAGACGTCGGTGCAGCAGATCTCGTTCGGCCGACGGGTCGGGATAGCCGACCCCGGTGCGAAGAAGGAAGCGGTCGAGCTGGGCCTCGGGCAGCGGGTAGGTGCCCTCGGTTTCGATGGGATTCTGGGTAGCCAGGAGGAAGTACGGCTTGGGTAGCTGATGAGACTCGCCATCGACGGTGACCTGTCGCTCCTCCATGGCCTCCAGAGCGGCGGCCTGGGTCTTGGACGGTGCTCGGTTGATCTCGTCGCCGAGAACCAGGTTGGCGAAGAGGGGGCCGGGGGCGAACCGGGGCTTTCCATCGGCGCCCGGCATCACGGCGCCGGTGAGATCGCTGGGAATGAGATCGGGGGTGAATTGGACGCGCGAGAAATTGAGTCCGGTCACGGTGGCCATCGACCGGGCAATAAGTGTCTTGGCCACCCCTGGTACGTCTTCGAGAAGCACGTGCCCATCGGCGAGCAAGCCGGCCATGATCAGCTGGAGAACGGGTCGCTTTCCAACGACTGCTCTCTCAATTTCGGTGAGGACATCATTGGCCCTGGCCGCAACCTCATCGATGGTCAGTGTGTCACTCATGAGCAAGGGAGTATGGCGTTCTGCCCATGCTTCGGGCAACACAGACAGCCCATGCTTGTGTTGGCGCCTCCAAAGACACTGCGCGTGTCGAAGACAGAAGACAGAGAAGAAGTTAAAGAAGAGAATCGCCAGGGCACGAGAGCAGCAGACAGGGCGAGCGACTTGTGCCGAAGGGATCTGAGTGAACGAAGCAGTGTCGGAGGTGGTATTGCGCACGGGGCGTCCGCTGTCCGATGCTCAACGGGCACTGTGGGCTTCACAGCGACGCAACCTCAACCATCCAGTGCAAAACATGGTCGAGGTGGCCACCGTGCCGGTCGGCCCCCACGGGCCGCTCGATCCCCATCGATTGGCTGAGGCCTTTGCCACTGTTGTTGATGCGGTTGATGTTCTACGGAGTCGGATCGTCACCGATCATGGCGAGTCCCGAGTGGTGGTCGGTCCCGCTGATCGCTCGGCGCTCACCACCCACGTGCCGCTGGAACGAGACCACCTGAACGACTGGGCCGAGGAGCGCGCTACGAGGCCACTCGATATGGCGGTTCGGGCCTACGACAGCGTCATCCTGAGCCACCAGGACGGCTCGGTCAGCTGGTATCTCGCCCTGCACCACACGGTCACCGACGCTACGTCGTCCACACTGATCTTCCGGGCAACGGCCGCTGTCTACGATGGCGACGCCGTTGTCGGCTCGTCGTACTACCGCTGGTCAGAGCAGCGCGGGGCCCTGGCTGATCGACGCACTGAGCGGGCTGCATCCCACTGGCGATCGAGGCCTTCCGCTCCCTCGATTGGTTCTCTCTACGCAGGAGAGGTGCCAGCCACGCCGGTCTCCCATCGTGTCGCGGTACCGATCGACGCCGGCTTGCTGGAGAACCTCGACGCTCGCCTCCAGGGCGACTACCGGATGCTGAGCCCCGATCTCGGCTGGTCGACCTTGCTGCTCACCGTGGCGGCAGTTCTGATCCATCGGGTCAACGGAGCAGACACCTTCGCCATCGGGCTGCCGGTCCACCATCGAAACGAACAAAACGTCCGGGATGTGATTGGCCCGGTCATGCAGGTGTATCCGGTCGATATCGAGGTAGCGGCCGACGACTCGTTCCGCTCGTTGTTCACCAGAATTGGCCGGTCGGTTCTGACGACCCTTCGGCACGCCGGGCCGGCCGGACCGCCCGTTGCCGGTGACTTTCAAGCGGTCGTCAACCTTCTTCCCGAGATGGAGCAGCCCACATTCGACGGCCGAAGGGCCGACGTTCGATGGGTCCACCCGGGAGCGGCCGATCCCGGTCACCTGCTCAGGTTCCAGTTCACCCGATTCGGTAGCTGCCCGCAGCTGTTCGTCGACGTCAACGAAGCGGCCGCCGGGCCGGACCAGCACGAGCGGCTCATCTCACACGTGCTTCAGCTACTCACCGCGGTTGCCGCCGACCCCGAACTCGACATTGGGGCCGTCGCTCTGCCCGGCCAATCTGAGCTGGACGCGTTACACCGGTGGGGGACGGGGGCGGAACCAACCCCCCACGCCACGACAATTGTCGAGCGGCTCCGAGAGGTGCTTGCTGGTTCTGTCCACACCGCTGTTTCCGATGCCGACGGCTCGCAAAGCCTGACTGGAGACGAGCTGTGGCACCGGGTGGACTCGCTGGCTGGCTGGCTCCAGCAACAGGGCGTGGGCCCCGGTATCCGAGTCGGCGTGGCCAAGCAACGGTCGATCGATGCTGTGGTCGCCGTCTTCGCCACCCTGGTGGCGGGTGGTTCGTTCGTTCCCCTCGACCCAGCCCACCCAGAAGAACGGCGGCAACGGCTCATCGAGCGGGCCGGTTGCCTCCTGGTGCTCGACGATGTCTCCCCACAGCTTCCCCGCGCCCGGAGTTCCGACGACCCTGAGACCCCGATGCCACCGTCGTTGGAAGACGAGGCCTACCTCCTGTTTACTTCGGGTTCCACCGGCGAACCAAAGGGTGTCCCGGTCACCCATCAGGGACTGTCCGACTATCTGGACTTTGCTCTAGGGAGTTATGTGCCCGACGGCTCGGCGCCCGTCGGCGCCCTCGTCAGCGCCCTCACCTTCGATCTGACCATCACCTCGTTGTTTGTGCCGATCTTGGCGGGTGGTGAACTGGTGGTGTTCGGGGCCGAGGGCCCGGCCGGGCTTCGTGCCGTCGCATCCCATGATCGGGTCGATTGGCTCAAGGCCACACCGTCCCACCTCGAAGTCCTTCGACGACAGCTGGCCGAACGTTCCACCCCTCATACCCTGCGGACGCTGGTGGTCGGTGGCGAAGCCTTTGGCACGTTGCTCGCCGAATCTCTGACCGCCCTGGTTCCGGAGGTCGTCATTTTCAACGAGTACGGCCCAACCGAGGCCGTCGTTGGCTGCATGGAGCATCGCTATATCGCTGCACTCGACGCGGGGCCAGAGGTGCCGATTGGTCACCCGGCCCCAGGCGTCGGCCTCCATATTCTCGACCGCTTCGGCTACCCCGTCCCGCTCGGTGTGGCCGGCGAGCTGTACATCAGCCGACCAGGACTGACATCGGGATACCTCGGTCGTGACGACTTGAACGCGGCGAAGTTCGTCATCCAGACAGGTACTGACACGACGCTCTATCGAACCGGCGACTTGGTTCGCATGCTCGACGCAGATCGCATGGTGTATCTCGGTCGCATCGACGAACAGATCAAGGTCGGCGGCATCCGCCTAGAACCGGGCGAGATCGAACACAT
>CALHBU010000334.1 GCA_937930655.1 uncultured Acidimicrobiales bacterium
TTGTGCACCAGGCGGTTCGAGACACCGGGGAAGGCGGCCCGCAGTCCGTCGGGCAGAACGACGGAGCGGAAGGCGACCTTGCGGTTGGCCCCCATCGTGCGGGCAGCATCGATCTGAGCGGTCGGCACCGCACCGATTCCGCCGCGGAGAATCTCGGCCAGATGGGCCGACGTATTGAGCACCAGCCCCAGACAGGCGGCAAAGGCGTAGTAGGGGAGCGGCAACCCGGTTAGTCGGGCCGCGCCATCGACCAACCAGTTGTCGAAGAAGAGCGAGCGTCGGAGGTCGTCGGGGAAGACGGTGGGCAGTGCGAAGGCCAGGAAAATGATCTGGATGAGGGCCGGCACGTTACGGAAGACATCGACGTAGCTGTTGGCCAACCGCCGGGCGACCGGTCCGCCGGAGAAGCGGGCCGAGGCCAACCCGAACGCGGTCAGGATGGCACCGACCGAGGTGATGATTGTCAGCAGGACGGTGACCAGCGCCCCGCTGGCCAGACCGTCGGTCATCGGGCCCTCATCGCACCATCATCGAACGGCGGCGAGGGCGAGCATGAAACCGTCTTCGGCAGAAAGCTGGACAGCGTCGCCGTCGGGCTGGTTCAAGGCCTCGAGTGACGAGCGGACGGCGAGGGCTTCGAAACCGGATGCCTCAAGCAAACCGACCAGATCCGGTGGAGAGAACAGGTGGTAGCTCAGATCGAAGTTGGTCTGTTGTCCGTCGGCGAACAGCGCGAAGCGTTCGACGATGCGGCTGGTTTCGGCATCGAAGCTTCTGGTCACCTCGGTGCGGTTGTCGCCAGCACCGAAGGTCTCGTCGGTCACCAGGGTGGCGACGGCCCGTTCCCTCACCGGGACTTCCACCACCAGGCGGCCGCCAGGGCGGACAGCTCTTGCCACCGCCGCCAGCATCGACCGGTTGTCGTTGCCGTCGGGTCCGACCTGGCCCAGCGAGGTGAACATGCAGATGGCGGCGTCGAAATGGTCGGTCTCGGTCAGGTCCTGACCCGAGCCGATCCGGAAGCGGGCCTCTGCAGCGTTGCCGGTGGTGGCGGCATCACGAGCGGCCGCAATCATGGTGGCCGACGGGTCGATACCAACGGTGCGATAACCGAGCGCGGCCAGAGCCACCGTGTGACGGCCGAACCCACAACCGACATCGAGCACCGTGTTGCTGGGTTGGAGGGCGAGTATGGCGGCCAGCTGCTCCGCCTCGGCCGCCGAGCGTTCGGGGGTGAGAAGGGGATGGCTCAGATAGGGAGATCCGTCGTCGAAGAAGTTGGCCATGGGTCCAGGGGGTCAGGAGTCGAGAGGTTTACGAGCCGGGCGTGTGGTCGGCCGGGTTCACCGGTGGTGCGTGGAGATCCTCACTCACGGTGGGGAGCGCAGCGTTGCGCTTGCTTCAAAGACTGTCCTGGACATCAAGAAGTGGCAGGTCGGCTCTGGCGCTCTGACTGAGCGGCTCGAAGGGGATCATCGTGTCGTTGTTTTCCAACGCCTGTTCCCAGTCCTCGAACCATTCACGTGGCATGCCATCGACGTCGTCGACCAGTCGCAGTCGAGTGATGTCGTAGTTGCTGGTGAGCTCTTTGACCTCGGCCGCCACACTCTCGGGTGATCGCTGGCGATAGCTGTCGCCATGGACCGCATCGCGGCACCAGACGCAGCCAAAAGGACAGCCTCGGGAGGTGGCGATGGTGAGCGATGAGTAGCCGTTGTCGTCTTCCCAGACCTGGAGGTATCGATCCATGTCGATCAGGTCACGGGCTGGCAGTGGTAGCTCGTCGAGATTCTCGATCGGGGGTCGAGGTTGATTGACCTGCGGTTGGCCGGTGTCGTCCAGGAAGGCCACCCCCGCTTCGGTGGCCAGTGTCTGTGGCGAGAGATCGTCGGCATCGAGTAGCTCAAGCAAGCGGGTGATGGTCTGCTCGCCCTCGTGATGCACCACAATGTCCACCCCGGTTGCAGCCAGGTAGTCGGCCGGGGCCAGGGTGGGATCGGGACCGCCGAGGACCACAACCGGCCCCTTCTCGGCTGCTAGCCGGGCCAACAGCAGGGCATCGGAGCGGGTTGGCTGGAGGGCCGAGATGCCGACCATGTCAGGCCGAAACTCGTTGACCATGTCCACAAAAGCCTGCTCGTCGGGGCTGAACGTTCCGTCGAAGATGGCCACCTCATGACCGGCATGGCGCACATAGCCGGCGAGGTACAAAAGGCCGAGAGGGAAGTAGGGACTCGACGCTTCGACTTCAGCGTTGCTCTTGGAAAGAAAGAGCGGATGGGCGAGAAGAAGACGAGCCACAGTTTGGCAACGGTACCAAGGTCGACGGGACGAGTGCAGTCGTGTCGGGGGCAGTCGTGTCGAGGAAAGAGCGCCACCGGTACATTCACCTTCTCATGTTGTTCCGTTGGGTACGTCCGGTGGCCGTTCTTGTCGCTGTGGCCTTGGTGGCAGCCGGTTGCGGAGACAGCAGTGAAGCCCAACCACGGACGCTCAGCGCCACCGACTACCAGGACAAGCTCTACGGTGCCTGGCAGGCCATCATGGTCGCCAACGAGAGCGGGCTTGAGCTTCAAGGGGTGTGGTTGGACGAGCCCGGGCCGCCGGGCAGCTTCGAGCAGTTGTTCCCCGACCAGTGGTCGACCGACGACGACACCCATGTTGAGTGGCTTGATCTCCACATCATGGAAACCCACGGCATCGAGCCCACCTATCGGCAGATCCGCGACGAGTGGGTCGACCATCTGAACAACGACATCTGGGTGGCGACCAGAGTGGCCCGGGATCTTATGGACGACGGTGTCCTCCCACCCCAGACGGGAAGCGCCGAGCTCAACCCCGATGGCGTGTGGTCCATGGACGCCCAACTCGAGACCGAACTGTTCGGGTTGATTGCCCCCGGCCTTCCCGATGAGGCTCGCCGACGAGCTCGCTACTTTGCCCGCATCTCAAATAGTGGCCTGGCCGTCAATGTCAGTGCCTTCTACGCCCATCTCTACGCCGAAGCCTTCTTCGAGTCGGACATCGACTGGCTGCTCGATCGGGCCCTAAGCGGCGAGCCTCAGGGTTCCGACGTGACCGAGATAGTCACCGCTGTTCGATCATGGCACCGGTTGCATCCCGATGACTGGCGAACAACGCGGGCACTGATCGGCGATGCCTACGACATTGATCCCGAATGGTGGGCCAGTCGGGTTAATTTCGCCTCGACCATCATGGCGCTGCTCTATGGCGAAGGTGATCTTGATACCACCATCGAGATTGCTGCTTTGGCTGGCTGGGATGCCGACAACAACATGACGACCAGCGCCGGACTTCTCGGGGTCATCGTCGGCTTCGATGGCCTACCGCAACCGATGCGGTCGGCGACCGATGTCTATTTCAACCAGGATCTGACCGGCGACCTCCCGATGTTCGACTCGGTCCAGAACATCGCGGTTCGCACCCAGCGGGTCGGGGAAGCAGCGATGTTCGTGGCCGGGGTCCGCCAGATCGACGGCGTGTACCAGGTGCCGACCTCTCGCTAGGAAGTGGTCTCGGCCGTCTTGTCGGCCGTCTCGTTGGCTGTTTCGGCTTGGGTGGCAAAGAAGACCCAGAAACTGGTGGCCACTAGAAGGCTGAGTGTTGGCCACCACTCGACATTCCGCACCCAGTCGAGCTCGGCAAAGGCCTCCGGGTCGCGATAGGTCAGGTAGGACAGTGAGCTGGCCGCAGTCAGGTAGGCCCAGGGGAGGAGCAACAGCCATCGGTCGCCGCACTCTCCCGGCTTGGGCGTTGTCAGCGTCAGCAGGGCAACGGCCAGCAACAGATACCAAGGGTGAAACACCGGCGTGAGCACGATGTAGCCAAGAACGGGAACCACCAACAGGCGGACCAGGCGGAGATCGTCATCGGCCCTACGAGCAGCCAGCCAGGTGCCGAGGAGGATCGTGACCATCAGGGCCCCCACCACTTTCGACGCAACGTTGGGATCGAACGACAGTTGCCCGGCCGATTGCTCGATCCAGGTGAAGAGCCCGCTGTTGAAACGAAACTCCTGGCTATAGACACGGGCCGAGCCGAACAGGCCAGTGCCCGTTGGTTGACCCAGCAGCCCCCAGCCGCCTTGGCCGAATCCGAAGGGGGCGACGATGGCCAGCGTCACGACGATGAAGCTGACTCGAAGGGGCCAGCTCCACCGCCACCAGAGCACGGGCGCCAGCAGCGCGGGAATGGGTCGAGTGAGGGTGGCCAAGGCCAGGGCGACCGGGGACAGCGGGCGGAGCCCGGTGCCGGTCAGGCTCAGCCGAACGGCGAGCAGAGCGAGAAAGATCATGAAGGCATCGAGGTGAGCGCCGTGGGCGATCTCGACAATGACGATCGGATTCCACAGGTAGAGCGCCACCCGGTGGCCTGGCAGGCCGACCCTGGTCATGATGCCAACCAACAACCCGGCCGAACCCAGGTCGAACAACGTCATCAACAACTGCATGGTGAGGGGGCGAGACGGCAGGATGGCCGCGGCCACGGCGAACAGACCGTGGGCTGCGGGCAGGTACGGCGATGCCAGTTGGGGATTGTTGGCCAGACGCCGAGCCGGGATCTCGTAGGGGTCCAACTCCGGAGCGAAGATCGGATAGCTGTAGGGACTCACGCCCTGAGTAGCCACGTGTCCGTCCCACAGGTACCGGTAGACGTCGTCGCTCAAGGTCGGCTCGGTGGTGAGCAACAAAAGCCGGAACACCACCGGCACGGCCCAAAGCCACCAGCGAGAGATGCCCCGTTTCTCGTTCCACCACACCGCAAGGCCAAAGCCGACGAAGGCGACAAGAATCCAACTGATTGTGCGGGGTGTCACCGAGCCCCGAAGCGTGCCCTCCTGTTGGTGAAGAACTGCAAGTGCACCGTAGGCCACGCCACCGATGGCGGCGGCCAACCACAGCCCCCACTGGCTTCTCAGGCGTTGCACACCGTGAGCCTACGACCGGTGTGATGCTGGGATGGGCCAGGTCAGCGCATGAATCCGAGGTCACGGGTGGGGAAATTGCCGAGCTCGGGAAAGGTCTGATCGATCTCGGCCTCGGTCATTCCCATCCAACGGGCCAGGGTGGCGCTGTGCTGGCACACCGCGGTGCTTGGGATGAGCCGGCCGGCAAAGTCCCGGGAGTTCTCACCAACATCGTCGGGGTTGTTCTCGAGCGAGTAGCTGGGGAAGGTGCCATAGGCGCCGGGGTTCACTGCGCCGCCCATGACAAAGGCATGACCGCCCCAGCCATGGTCGGTGCCGTCTCCGTTGATGGTGAGGGTGCGACCGAAATCGGAGGCGGTAAAGGTGGTGACCGAGTCGGCTACACCAAGGCCATCCAGCGCGCCCTGGAAGGAGCCGATGGCCTGGTTGAGGCCGCTAAGAAGAACCGGAAGCCGCTCAGCCTGTTGCCCGTGGGTGTCCCAACCGCCGATGCGGACGAAGAAGACCTGGCGGTCCATGCCTAGCGACGAGCGATTTTTGATGAGTCGGGCGACCTGCTGAAGCTGCAGGGCGAGACGATTGCGGCCCAGGTCTTCCATACCAACCTCGTTGGCCTCGGTGTCGGCCGTTGCTTCCTGCAGCGCCTCGGTGGCCAGGATGGACTGTCCGATCGTGGTGCTGGCCGCCTGGTCCAAGATGTTGGTCGAGCCGGCCGCTTCCTCCAACGCCGAGGCCATGACTCCTTCCATCTCCGACAACGAAGGGATCCAATTCCAGAGTGAACCGTCGTAGCCGGCCAGCCGCTGAATTCTCACTGTCGGCGAGAGCCGGGAGTAGGTGGTGTCGGTGTTGGACTGCCAGACGTTCGACCCGCCGATGGAGAAAGAAGGAGACACCTGTCCGGTCGGTGTCCCGATGGAGTTGGCAACGGC
Organism: uncultured Acidimicrobiales bacterium; assembly: GCA_937930655.1. Classification (GTDB taxonomy): domain Bacteria; phylum Actinomycetota; class Acidimicrobiia; order Acidimicrobiales; family SZUA-35; genus JAHECQ01. The sequence goes on from CALHBU010000334.1 coordinate 5,881, forward strand.
CCCGCCCCAACCCTGACCACTGGTCAGGGTTGATTGTCCGGTCTGCCACAGTTTTCGCTGAGCGTCGTGGGTGAACAGGTTCTGGGGGAGAGCCTTTTGGGCCAGGTAGTCGGCCTTGGTCGTCGGCCTGGCCAGCGGGCCGACGTTCACCACGGTGGCCAGCCGGTTGCTCTCAGCCAGAGCTGCCACGCTGGGGAGAAGCGGGTGGACACCGAAATCGCCATTCCCGACCGGAAGGATGTCGGTGGCCGGAACCGCAAACCCGCCCCGAGTCGTGCGATAGGTGTCGTAGTCCTGGCCGGCCACATCGTGGTCGAGGGGCATGTACATATTGAAGGAGTCGGCACCACCGGAAAGGAAGATGCAGACCAGCGTGCGGGGGCCGGTCGTCTGAGCGGCACGAGCGGGCCCGCCGAACGGCATCGTCGAGAGGGTCACCCCGGCGGCTGCTGTTCCGGCCATGGCCAGGAAGCGTCGGCGGGTGGTGGTCGAGCGGGGGAGGGTAAGAGGAGGGTTGGTCATCGGAGCGCTCACTTCTGTACGAGATGGAAGGGCGAGCCGACCATGCCGTAAATGGCATCGGTGACCCGGGCCAGAAGGCCTTCGGCGTCGGTCGGGTGGGTGGCGATCTGAGTTCTGATGGCCGCCCGCAGGCCAGGTGGGAGCTGGCCGGCCATGAGCAGGGTGTCGAGGTGGTCGAGAAGGACGTCGATGTCGCCGGCCATGGCAACCTCTGGTTGAAGCTGGATCTGGGCGATCGGCGCCCGCATCCCCGCGTCCCGGGTGTGGTTGTCGGAGTAGATCTGCTGCAACAGCATGTTGTTGGTGGAGGCGATGTTGATCTCGGTGAGGATCTGCATCTCGGGCGCCACCACGGTGCTTCCGGGCGCCGAGCCAGGAATGGGGTTGTCGGGGAGGAAGAAGTTGAAGACCGATGGCGATCGCATCACGCCCTGGCCGGTCACCGTCTCGATGGTCTCGATGCTGGTTGCATATGGCCGGTAGACGCCGTCGGCTTCCGGCCCTGGCTGGGCATCGAAGGCCCGCCATACCTGGGACAACCGCATGATTGGCTCTTTGACCTTGCCGAAGGTGTCGGGTTGGGTCGTGTGACCGTCCCTTGCTTCGGGGTCGAGAAGGATGGCTCTGGTCACTGCCTCGAGATCGCCCCGAACCCCCTGACCGTTGTTGGCGAAAGCGGCTGCAACTCGGCCCACGTACTCCGGTGTCGGATTGCTGGTCACCAGCCGTTGGATGAGCAGGTGAGCGACGAACGGTCCGACGTTCTGGTGGTTGAAGATGTTGTCGAGGGCGGCCGTCAGATCCTGTTGGGCCGTGCCCCCCGACGGGATGGTTTCGCCGCCGAGCAGGGTCTTGGCCGTTGTGTCGTGGAAGGCCTCGTCGGCGACCATCGGCGTCTCTCGGGACAGCTGTGGAATGTTGTTGTCAGTCCAGGAGCGCACGTTGTCGAAGTTCCATCCGGTGAAGACCTTGGCGAACTCCTCGACCAGGACTTGGTCGAAGGTGGGAATGGGTTGCCCTGCGCTGTCGGTGCGGGGTTGGCCGTCGGGGGCGAGCTCCCAGAGGCCGATGGTGAAGAGCTGCAGTACTTCCCGGGCGAAGTTTTCGTCGGGTCGGATGTTGCGACTGCGGTCGGCCTTCTCGTTCCGCAGCATGCTCAGATACACGCCCATTACCGGATGCAGCGTGACCTGTTCCAACAGGGTGCGGAAGTTGCCGAACGCTCCGGCTGCGAGCATGTCGTAGTAATTGCACATGCCGTACTGGCTGTTTGACAGGATGTAGTCCCGGTCGGAGACCACGAAGATCTGGCTCCAGGCGAAGGCCATCCGTTGACGGAGCTGGTCTGGTTGCTCCATGAGGTTCTGCCACCAGATGTGGTGCCGGGGGTTGCTGTTGCTGCTGTTGCCCGCGGCAGCCACGAAGGGGCGGGTCGCCGAAGGGGTCAACGTCAGCTGGCGGTCTATCCACGCCGAGTAGCTGCCGAGCGAGAGCAGCTCGTCGATCGTTTCCGGGCTGGCCCCAAACGTTGCCTGGTTGAGAAAGCGCACGGCGTCGGCTGGTGTTTCTGGTCCGCCCGCGGTCGGCAGCACGACGGGAGCCGAGGCGGTGCCAGTGGCCAGTTTCCGTCCAAGATTGGCCAGTTCCTTCGGCGCAGGCCCCACTGGGGGTAGATCAAACACCGCTCCTGGGATGGGAAACGTCGATCCGGAGTTGGTGGACATATCTGTCACACGCACGAGTGGATCGGTTGGGGGGACAAGAGTCAACAATCCACTACGGTTTGCTCCAGTGCCCGGGTGGCGGAATTGGCAGACGCAGAGGGCTTAAACCCCTCGGGAGGGCAACCTCCGTGCGGGTTCAAATCCCGCCCCGGGCACCGCTCACCAGGGAAAACGTCGAATTCGCCCACTCGGTTGTTCGCTCAAACGCGCCAGACGCGCACGAAACGCGCACGAACTTTTGACCACCGTGCGCTACCGTCGAACGCATGGCGCGGGGATCGGTGTTCAAACGGAACGGCAGCTACGGGTATCGGGCAGAGCTTGGACCCGACCCTGCAACGGGCCAACGGCGTCAGAAATCCAAGCAGGGGTTCCGCACGAAGAAGGAAGCGGAGGCTGGCCTTAGCGATGCACTGAACTCGGTGAAGTCCGGTGGTGAGGTGGCTGCCA
>CALHBU010000335.1 GCA_937930655.1 uncultured Acidimicrobiales bacterium
GGTAGGCGAGTTGGTTGTTGGCTGGGCCTTGGCCGTTGCCGCCGGCGATGGTGGCTACTGGCTCCGTGCCATCGACGGCATGTGCAGGTGTGGCCACGGCTATGCCAATGAGAACTGCCAGAACCATCACGACGGCACGAATTGAAGACACATCGGCATTCTCGGCACCTGCGCCCGAAGTAGAAGAGGTGGTTCGAAGAATCCTGGCTCTGAACTGGCGCAGTCCACGGGCTCCGAACACCTAGAGAACGACTCTCGTCGCGGGTCAGGAGTCACACGGGTCAAGGGTCACACGGGTCAAGGGTCACATTCAGGATTGCTATCTCCCGTGCCGATGTTAACTACGACTATGTTCACCAAAAACGATTCCAAAGAAGCCTTCCTCGCCGACCTGGCCCTGTTCGCCGGAGCCGACAGCGAAGCACTTGCCACGCTGGCCTCGGCCTCCGACACCGTCACTGTCGATGCTGGCACTGTGCTGATTCAGCAGGATGTTCGTCACTCAAGCGTGTACGTCATTGTCGACGGCACCGCAGCGGTGCAGATCAACGGCGCTGCAGCTGCGGTCATCTCAACCGGCGGCGTGTTCGGCGAACTGGCCTTTTTCAGCCAGGGTCCCGCTTCGGCCACCGTGACGGCTCAATCCGAGCTCGAGCTGCTTGTGATCCCCTTCAACCGGTTCGACCAGGTCATCGACGACCAGCCCGGTCTGGCCAAGGTGCTGCTCCGCAATATGGCTGACCGTCTGCGGATCGCCAACCAGTCGATCAAGGCCTAGCCACGTAGACTTCACCCGATGTTGAAAGGGCTGTCGCTTGCTCGCCGCGAGGCGCGAGCAGCCCGAGAACTGATCCGGCTCCCGCTCCAGGCCCCCAAGCTGGTCTCTGGACCACGGGGAGCCGGGCAACCAGTCATGGTGCTGCCCGGTTTCGGCGTTGATGACACCGTGATGTTTCCGCTTCGTAGCTTCTTGCGCTCAAGAGGCTACGAATGCTTCGGCTGGGGCATTGGTCGAAACCGAGGCAACGTCGACGCCATGTTGGAAGCCATCTCAACGCAACTTGTAGGGCGACCCGGTGACGATCTGACGGTCCCGGTTGCCATGGTCGGCTGGAGTCTTGGAGGAGTCGTCGCTCGAGAGGCGGCACGCGACCTGCCCGAGCTAGTCAGCAGAGTGATTACCTTCGGCACACCGCTACATGGCCCACCGGACACCATTGCCGAAAAGTTCTACGGCGAAGAAGAATCACGACGGATCTCCGAGTCGATTGTCGAGCGCAACAAGCGACCCATCTCGGTCCCCGTTACAGCGATCTACAGCCGGTCCGACGGTGTGGTGCAGTGGCAAGACTGCGTCGACTCAGAGACACCGGACGTTGAGAACATCGAGGTGTCCAGCAGCCACTTAGGGCTCAATATCGACCCCGACGTGTGGCGGTTGATTACCGAACGCCTGGCCCAAAAGCCCTAGGAATTGGCAGGGAAGAGATCGTGGAGCTTGTAGAGCTCCACCGTGTTTCCACCCAGGATCTTGGCTCGGGCATCCTCTGAAAGATCGGCCGTCTGCTCGGCCAACATGCCCTGGCTGTAGGGCCAGGTCGAGTCACTGTGGGGATAGTCGTTTGCCCACAGGAGACGATCGGGCTGAATCAACCCGGCTTCGGCCATGCGGAATGCCGACCAGTCGTCCTGGAAGGTCACGTAGACGTGCTCGTTGAAGTAGTCGCTTGGCTTGTTCTGCAGCTCGGGTGAGGTCAGCCAGTGACGATGCCGGTTGTAAGCGTGGTCCATCCGGTACATGTAGTGGGGAACCCAGCCAGCGTCGGCCTCGACACAAACCATCTTCAGGTTGGGGTGCCGGTCGAAGACACCGCCGAAGATGAAGGTGCCGATGAGGTCCTGGTTGCCCCGGATGATGGACATGAAGCTGTTGAGCTTCGGACCACGGGGCCGGTATGCCTTGCCGGTGAGGATGTGGAACGACAACGGCATGTCGAGCTCGATGGCGGCTTCGAAGAAGTCGCCCCACATCGGGTCGTCGTAGTCGCCCGAATGCTCGTCGTCTTTGGCCGTCCCGGGAACGCCCGGCAACATCACGCCCCGAAGACCGGATGCCTTGATGGCCTGAAGATCGGCGATGCCTTCCTCGGGCGAGCGCATTGCTGTTTGACCACAGCCATAGAGACGTTCGGGAGCGGTATTGCAGTAGCCGCTGATCCAGTCGTTGTAGGCGTCGAACATCGCCTTCTTGAGATCGAGGTCTTCGTGGTTGCAGAGCAACATGCCGACCGACGGATAGATGATCTCGCCGTCGATGCCGTCCTTCTTCTGGGCTTCGACTCTGGCCTCGGGGTCCCAGCCGGCCTTGTGAAGACCTTCGAAGGGAACGCCCTTCATCTTGAGCTCTTCGGCTGGCTTACCGGCAGCCGAATGGAGGCTGAGGCGAATGGCCTGACTCATCCCCGGGATATGAAAGGTGGCCCCATCCGGCGCTTCGTCGGTGAGGTACGGCGCCCGATCGGCGAAGTCGGGATCGATGGTGTCATAGGTCCATCCCGGTTCGGTGATGTGCGAGTCGGCCGAGATGATCGGCGTGTCGATAACGCGAGGAGCGCTTTCGATTCGAGTGTCGCCTGCTAGAGCCATGGTCAAACCCCCTGGATGACGTGTTCTACCCAGTCTGTCAGTCCCAGGTGCCGAATTGATAGTTCTCGGCCGGTAAACCTAGCCAACGCTCCCAAACGCTGAGGTCTCCATCGACAATCTCGACGTCGGTCGCTGGTCTGCCGAAAAGCGCCAGGAGCATCTGCACACTCGGTCCTTCAACACTGACAAAGGCACTGCTGTCACTCTCCACCTGCGATCCGGCTCGCCGCGAACCGGCATCGGTCAGCCCGACGTCGACCCGGCCCGGGTCTTCTCCCGCCGCGTTGCGAAAGGCAGGGAGAAAGAAGGCGCAGGCGTAGGCAACGCCGTCGGCCGCTTCCTCGGCGGTGATAGCGGGTGTGTGGCCGAGTGCGGCCTCGACATCGAGACGATGCACACCTATCTCGGTTGCCGCGTGCCATGCCCACAGCCCGGCATTACCCGGGCCGCCGGTGATCGAGAAGTAGCACTCCCGACTGGCATCGTCGCTCACCGCGTCGATCGACGAATGCGCCCATTGGGCCAACTGGTCGGTGGCGACTCCCTCCGGCAGGTTTTTCAGTGTGGTGAGGGCTCGATTGCGGGCTTCGGTGTCGTTGGGAGAACAACCCATCATCTCCTCCCAGAACACACCGACTCTGCCAACGTGAACGGCCGCGTTACGCACGGTCCAACCGGGACAGTTTGGAACAGGTTGTGACATCTCGTCGTCGCTTCGGCCCATGAGATAGTCGATCGCTTCGTGGGCCAGGCTCAGCCGCTTCTCGTAACTCAGCATTCCTGGAAACTAGCCATCTCCCTCGCCCAACGAAATCCCACCTCCGGCGACGATCTGCCATGATCGTCGCTTCGACCGGCAACCACGAGGGAGACAGCACGTGAAGCCAGGAGCGTTGGACGGCGTCCGAATTGTTGATCTGACAACGGTGTTGATGGGCCCGCTGGCGACCCGAATGTTGGGTGACCATGGTGCCGACATCATCCGGGTCGAGTCCGAGAGCGGCGATTCGAGCCGGAACAGCATGCCCCAGCGCTCGCCAGCGATGTCGGCGTTCAGCCTCAACCTTCAGCGAAACAAACGGTCCATCGTGCTGGACCTCAAACACCAGGACGGTCTCCGGGCCATGCTGGCGCTCTGCGATAGCGCCGACGTGGTTGTCACCAACATGCGGCGAGCCGCGCTGGAGCGGCTTGGCCTCGACGCCGATTCGCTCCGGGCCAGAAATCCCGAGCTGATTTACTGCTCGGCCAACGGGTTCGGTTCGGGCGGACGTTACGCCGACAAAGCGGCCTACGACGACGCCATCCAGGCCGGATCAGGTCTGGCTGGTCTCTTCCAGTCGGCCCACGGTGAGCCGGCCTATGTGCCGAGCGTGGTTGTCGACAAGACGGTCGGCGTGCACATTGTGCAAGCGGTTCTTGCCGCGTTGTTTCATCGCGAACGTCACGGCGGAGGTCAGTACGTCGAGGTGCCGATGTACGAAACGATGGTTGCGTTCAACATTGTCGAACACCATCGAGGCCATACCTTCGAGCCGCCCCTTGGCCCCTTCGGCTACGACCGGCTGATGACGACCGAGCGTCGTCCTTATCCAACCGCCGACGGTTGGATGTGCATGGTTCCCTACACCGATCGGAACTGGCGAGATTTCTTCGACTTCATCGGGCAGCCGGAACTGATCGAGGACGATCGCTTCAGCACCCACAACCAACGGACCATCCACACCGACACCCTCTACGGCATGCTGGGCGACCACTCGCCATCTCACACCACGGCCGAGTGGATGGACTTCTGCGACCGGGTGTCGATTCCTGCCATGCCGGTGCTGCATCTGGCCGATGTGGCCAACGAACCTCACCTGAACGACGTCGGTCTCATCGAGGTCCAGACTCATCCAACAGAGGGGGAGTACCGGGTTGTCAACGATGCGATTTCGTTCTCCGAGTCACCGACCGGAGTCCGCCGTCATTCGCCCCGGTTGGGTCAGCACACCAGGGAGCTCCTGGCCGAGGCTGGGTTTTCAAAGGAAGAAATCGAGCAGGTGATCGCCTCCGGTGGAGCGTCGGCGAGCGAGACCCCGCAGACATCGTGAAGATCCATCGGTCGATCAGCCAGCACCCGGCCGACGATGTTGCCATTCGTTTCGAGGGCGACGTCGTTACTTATGGCCGGTTGGTCGAACGGGTCGAGGCCACCGCTCGCTCACTGGCCGCACGCGGTGTCGGCCGAACCGACCGGGTTGTCTACTGCGGTCTGGCTCGCCCCGAGGTCTTCGAGCTGTTGTTCGCTTGCTCCCGGCTCGGAGCCGTTTTCGTACCGCTCAACAGTCGGCTCACGGCCACCGAGCTGCGACCGCTGGTGGACGACAGCGATCCGTCGCTCTTGCTGGCATGCGACGGTTTGCAGTCGGTACTGACCGAGGCCGGAGGCAGTCGGCCATTGGTTGATCTCGATGCCGAGTCGCTTGCTGTCGCCACCGAGTCAGAAGCCCTCGCCGACAGTGGCCACGCCGACAGTGGTAACGACAAAGAGGGCGGGGCCGACACCGGCCCGGTGCTGATGGTCTACACCTCGGGCACCACTGGCGTGCCGAAGGGAGCGGTGCTGAGCCAGCGGTCGTTGCACCACACGGTGCTGAACAGCATCGACCATCAGGACTTCACCGCCGACGACTGCGTCATCGCGTGTCTCCCGACCTTTCATGTCGGTGGCCTCAACATTCAGACGCTTCCTGTGCTTCACGCCGGCGGCGAAGTCCTGCTGATGCGCCGGTTCGATCCGGCCGGGGTGCTCGAACTGATCAGCCAGCATCGCCCGACGCAAACGCTGTTGGTACCGGCGATGCTTAACGCAGTAGCCGGTC
>CALHBU010000336.1 GCA_937930655.1 uncultured Acidimicrobiales bacterium
CATGGCTTCGCTGCTGAGCAGGGCGTCAGCGTTAGCGCCATCCTCGAAGCATTGGCTCCCGAACTCGACGTCGACAGCGAACGAGCTGGCGACAACATGAGGCAGCGCCTCGATGATGTCGTCAAGGCAGCCCGCAAGATCGACGCTCAGCGTCGCCGCCGCCGCCGCTAACGCCCCACACAAACGATCGCTCGCCGCCCTCAGGCGACGAGAATCACCAGGGACCGCCCGTTTTCTGGGTACGGTCGGTTTGGCTGATTCTCTCTAGCGAAAGGCGTGCGGCGCTATGGCGTCTCAAGGCGAACTTCTTCCCTTTGCCCGCGAAGTCATTGATGTCCCGGTCTCAGAGGAACTAGGCGACTCGTTTCTCGCCTATTCGTTGTCGGTCATTACGTCGAGGGCCATTCCCGACGTACGGGACGGCCTCAAACCGGTGCAGCGGCGGATCCTCTACTCGATGCGGGAGATGCGCCTCTTTCCTGATCGATCCCATAGGAAGTGCGCCCACGTAGTGGGCGACGTCATGGCTCGCTTTCACCCCCACGGCGACAGCGCCATTTACGACACTCTGGTACGCCTGGGCCAGGACTTCGCCCGGCCGGTTACCTTGATCGATCCCCAGGGAAACTTCGGCTCCCTCGACGATCCACCCGCCGCCTACCGGTATACCGAGTGCAAGCTCACCGACGCCGCTCTCGACCTCCTCGGTGAGATCGACGAGGAAACCGTCGAGTTTCGTGCCACCTATGACGGCGAGGGCACCGAACCGGGCTATCTGCCTGCTCTTCTGCCCAACCTCTTGGTCAACGGCACCTCGGGCATCGCCGTCGGCATGGCGACCAACATGGCCCCCCACAATCTTCGTGAGGTCTACGAGGCCATCAAGCTGGTCATGACCAAACGACGGCCGGTCCCAACCATCGACGAACTTCTTGCTGTCCTGCCGGGGCCGGACTTCCCGACCGGGGCCATGGTCATCGACGACGATCTCCGCACCGCCTACGAAACAGGCCGGGGCACAATGCGTATTCGGGCCACCGCCGAAGTGGTGGACATCACCCGTCATCGCAAAGGTCTGGTGTTCACCGAACTCCCCTATCTGGTTGGCGTTGAGCGAGTCGTTGGCAAAATCAAAGAACTGGTCAACAACGGCAAGATCACTGGGATCTCCAACGTCACCAACCTGTCCGACCGGACCTCCGGACTCCGACTGGTTGTCGAGTGCAAGACCGGGATCAACCCCGACATGCTGCTCGAGCAGTTGTACCGCCTGACACCCTTGGAAGAGACCTTCGGCATCAACAATGTCGTGCTGGTCGATGGCGTCCCCACCACACTGGGCCTCTACGACCTGTGTCGCCATTACGTCGAGCATCGCCTCGACATGGTGATCAAGCGCACCGAGTATCGGCTTCGCCAAGCTGAGGCCCGGCTCCACCTGGTCGAGGGCCTGCTCATCGCTATCGACAACATCGATCGGGTTGTGGCCATCATCCGTTCGTCCGGCGATTCGGCCGAAGCCAGAACTCGGTTGATGGACGAGCTCACCCTCAGCGAAATCCAAGCCGAGTACGTCTTGGAGCTGCGCCTTCGAAGGCTCACCGCCCTGGCCTACGACGAGCTAATGGCCGAGAAAGTCGAGTTGGCAGAGACCATCGCCGATCTCAAGAAGCTTCTGGGTTCTGAGCAGCGTCAACGCACCACAGTCATACGGGAGCTCGGTGAGGTTGTCGAGAAATACGGCTCACCCCGTCGCACCCGAATCATCGGGCCCGAAACCATCCCCGACCTCGAAACACTGGTCGAAGAGTTCGACGCCGATCTCCCCGACGACCCGTGCGTTGTCAGCCTGTCGGCATCGGGTGTCGTTGGGCGGGAGCCACGGGGCACCTCGAAGTCCTATACCCCCGGTCGACACGATGTGATCGACAACGTGGTGGTTACGACACTCCGATCCAAGGTCTTGGCCATCACCAGCAACGGCCGCCTCCTCACCATCCTCGCCGACGACATACCCGAAGTCGGGGGTCGGAGCCGGGGCAAGGACGCCACCGAGATCTTCTCGGCCGACCGAGGCGAGACCATCATGGCCCTGGTCGGTGCCCTCGACGCCTCGGACAAGGCGGCAACACCGTTGCTCGTCGTCACCGCCCACGGCATGACCAAGCGGCTGGAACAGGAAGCCCTCAACGACGTCAGCAACGGCCGACCCATCATGAAACTGGCCGACCGGGACCGAGTTGTTGCCGCCTTCCGATGCGCTGAGGCCGACGAAGTCGTCCTGATCACCAGCGACGCCCAGGCGCTGCGTACCCCGGTCGAGAAAATCTCGCTCCAGGGTCCGTCAGCCAAGGGCGTCGCCGGTATCGGCCTGAAGGGGAACGCTCGGGTCGTCGGTGCCGGCCTGGCCCAAAGCGGAGCAGTGGTCGTCACCGTCACCGACACCGGCTCGGCAAAATCAACCTCGGTCGATGAGGTCCCGACCAAGGGCCGGGGCGGAGGCGGTGTCCGGCTCACCAAGTTCAAAGACGAACAACGGCTCGACTATGCGTGGGTCGGCGTGCCTGACCGAATCGTGGCCGTTGTGGGCCAAGAAGATGCTCCTACCAAGCCCGACAGCACCCCGGAATCCATCGGACTCCGACCAACCCGGCGTGATGGCACGAGTCGAGAGACCCCACGCCGTATCCTCCGCATAGGAACACTGCGGTGGTGACGTGATCGCCACAAGCAGAGCAACCCGTCCCTGCTCCACCCTGTGAGTACTCGTTGACAAAGAAGCGACCCGCACCCAACAAAACCGGTAAGAAGGCCAGTAGGTCCTCTGACTATGACGCGTCCAAAATTCAGGTCCTCGAGGGCCTGGAGGCGGTACGCAAACGGCCCGGCATGTACATCGGTGGCACCGGACCGGAAGGTCTCCACCATCTCGTCTGGGAGATCATCGACAACGGGGTGGACGAAGCGGCCGCCGGGTTTGCTTCCCATATCGAGGTCACCCTCCACAAGGACGGCTCAATCGAGGTCTCCGACGATGGCCGCGGTATCCCCATCGACAAAAAGTCAGACGGCCGCACCGCCCTCGAAGTGGTTTTCACCGAACTCCACGCCGGTGGCAAGTTTGGTTCCGGGGCGTACAGCGCCTCCGGTGGCCTCCATGGCGTCGGCGCATCGGTGGTCAATGCTCTGGCCAGCAAGCTGGTGGCCGAGGTCGACCGAGACGGTGCAACATGGCGTCTCGTTTTCAACGAGCGCCTCCCTGGCAATTACCTGAAATCGGGAGCCTTCAAGCCCGGCTCCAAACTGGCGAAGGTCAAGTCGATCCCGGCCAGCCGAACCGGCACCCGGGTGCGGTACTGGCCCGATCTCGAAATCTTCGACTCCGAAGCCCGTATCGACTACGACAACGTGCGTGATCACGTGGCCAGGGTCTGCTTTCTCGTACCCGGCCTCCACGTCAAACTTCAGGACAAGCGTGGACCGGGCCGCCAGCCCGAGGAGTTCGTGGCGGCCGGCGGGTTGGCCGACTACGTCGAGTATCTCTCCATCGGCGAGCCTGTTACCGAAATCCTGACCATTCACGACGAGACCACGTTCGACGAGAAGGTGCCGGTGGACGGCAAGATGTCCACCGTTACTCGCCCGTGCACCATCGACATAGCGGCCCGGTGGGTGAAGGGTTACGACACCACCCTGGTGAGCTTCGTCAACACCATCCCTACCTCGGAGGGCGGTACCCACGTCGCGGGCTTCGAGCGAGCTCTCTCCCGAGTGGCCAACGAGCTGCTGCTGGCCGATGCCAAGAAGCTCAAGAAGTTGGCCAAGCAGGGCAACGACCGAGCCACTCCCTCCGACGTTCAGGAAGGAATGGTGGCAGCAGTCAAGGTCACCTTCCCCGAGCCCCAGTTCAAGGGTCAGACCAAACAGGAGCTGGGCACACCGGCGGTGCAGAATCTGGTGTACGAAGCGGTCAAGTCCGGTTTCGGCGACTGGTCATCGGGTGGCGGCAAGAAGGCGCAGATCAACGCCCTCCGAGAGAAAATGACGCAAGCCATTCTCACTCGGGTGGCCGCTAAACAGCAGCTCGAAGCTCGCCGTCAGGCCGCCAACCTGTCGTCGACCGGTATGCCAGACAAGTTGGCTGATTGTCGGGTCCACGGACACGACAGCGAGCTCCTGATCGTCGAAGGAAACTCGGCCGCCGGACCGGCCAAAGCGGGCCGAGACGCCGAGACCATGGCGGTTCTTCCCCTTCGGGGCAAGGTCGTCAACGCCGGCAAAGCCTCGCTCAAGCAGGTCATCGATAACACCGAAGCCCAGGCCCTCATCACCGCCATCGGCGCAGGAAGTGGTCGGGACTTCGACCTTGAAGCATCACGGTATGGCCGCATCATCATTCTCTGCGACGCCGATGTCGACGGCAGCCACATCCGCTGTCTGCTCCTCACCCTCATCTTCCATCACATGCGCCCCCTCCTCGAAGCCGGACACGTGTACGCCGCCCAGCCCCCGCTGTTCGGGGTCAAGGTCCGGGGCGATCAGCTCTATGCCTTCGACGAGGACGAGCGAGATCGCATCTCGGCGGAGAAAAACATCGACATGGCGAAGTGGCAACGGTTCAAGGGCCTTGGCGAGATGAACGTCGATGAATTGGCCGAGACCACGCTCAATCGTGAGACGCGGGTCTTGAAGCGGATGACCATGGCCCACGGCGAACAGGCGGTGCGGGCCACTGAGCTCTTCGGCGTGCTCATGGGCAACGACGTCGCCACCCGCAAGGACTACATCATCGAGCGTTCGGGATTCATCGATCCGGAGCTGCTCGATATCTAGGTACCGCTGCTCGCCCTTGGCGATCTGCCACACTGGTCGGTGTGGCCTGGTACGACAAGCTGATGTTCTGGCGTGATGCGCCTGTCAACGAGTTCGAAGTCGACGGGTGTTTCACCTTGCCCGGCGCAACCTTGGACGATCTCGCCGACACCCCTGTCGGCGGACCCGAGGACGCCCTGAAGCCCGAGGACTACCCGACGCCTGAGAGCTGACACCTCTCAGATTGTTCGGACTAGAACGGGCTCGGCATTGCGAACTCTTCGTCGAGTTCGCCGCCTCGATCGAGGTACAACACGGCCATTCCGGCACCGTAGAGGGCCGAGGCGAATCCACTAACAAGGCCTCCGACAACTTGCTGGAAGCCATACACGCCAAGATTGCCGCCAAAGAAGTCACCAAGCGGCAGCTCGGGGTCGCCGTTCTGGAAGGTGGCACTGCCACCACCGAACGGAGCTGCGATCATCCCGATCACAAGCTGAGCGGCAAAAACCACGAACAGCATCAGCAGGAGACGTCCGAGAATGGCCCAAGCAAAGGTGCTGGTAAGTCGGATGCTGTTAGCCACCGCACCGGTTGACTTGGGGGCAACCGCGGCGGAGGTCGTGGCCAACGCCAGCCTGACGACGAAGAACACCGCCAGCGGCACCGTGATGAGTAGAAGCGGCCAGAAAAGAACCGTGAAGAAGAGCAACAGGAACAGCCCAAGCCCGAGCAGAAGCGAGACACCGAGCACCCGAGGGCTTCGTTTGAGACCGCCAACCAGCGACTGGGTCCACGCTTCAGGACGGTCGGTTCTGGCAAAAACGACTTGACGAGATACCGCGGCTGCCAACACGAAACTGGCCAGAAGATTGAGCAAGAAGGCGAAAACCGCCCACGTGAACATCCCGCCCCTGAAACCATCGAAGCCAATATCGGTGATGACATCGTTCTGGTCGTAGGTGAACAGAACTCGGGCGTCCCTCACGGCGAGATAAAGCAGAATGCCCGAGAGCAGCCCGGTCGGAAGAACCAAAACCGCAATGAGCTTGAAAAGGTCGAACGAACGGTCGAGCACTAGGCGGACCGATTCGCTGAACCACGGCCCAACCGGTTGGATCCCCCCGCCGGTTCCTCCAGGGTCGAGAGAATGCTCGTCTGTCCAGGCGAAGCCATTCCAATAACGATGCCCGGTTCCGGTGACCGGGTCGGGATACCAGCCCTCCTCGGGGCTCTCGGAGTTCTGGGGGAGATCTGTCACGAGTTCGGTTCTTCTTCGAAGGCGGAGCGATTGTCGAGGTCGACAACAACGGCGTAGTGATCAGAGGGTACGACGCCGTCGTGCATCTCAACCCCTGCCAAACTGCTCTTCACCGGGTTTCCCGTCGGCTTCGGTCGAGGCCAGGAGACGAAGACATAGTCCAGCCGCCGCCTCGGCCACTGGGCATCAGGGCTGTTGGGATTTGCGCGAGTCCAGGTATGCCCGAGGTCGTCGTTGGTGGCAGCCCAACCATCGGTGAACACAAGACCTGGCTCATAGCCAGCCGCCAGTCCGGTCAGCCGACGGACTTCGTCGGAGTCCGGCACCGCGTTGAAGTCGCCCCCGAGCACCATGGCCTGCGCTGGCGCGTGCTCTTGCTGCCACTGGGCGAACACCGGAACAAGGGCTTCGAGTTGACGTTGTCGGGTGATCGACTGGTCGTAGTGCCAGTCGAGATGGGTGGTAGCCACCGCGGTCGGACCGTGCGGTGCATCGAGCACAGCAAGAACGGCCGATCGATGCGATGGCTCGCCATCGG
>CALHBU010000337.1 GCA_937930655.1 uncultured Acidimicrobiales bacterium
CGAGTCGCCTGCTCCAGTCGGATCGATCACATCGGTGGGGAACGTCGGGATGGCGATCGCTTCGTCCACAAGGGCCCCTTCCGGTCCGAGGGTCACCACCAACCGAACACCATCTGGCACGTCAATCTGTTCGAGTTCGGCCCGGTTGGGCGTAACAATGTCAGCGAACGGCAAGATGGCGGCCGCAACATCGGCAACAACCGGGGCCGGGTTGAAGACGACCAGCGTGTTTGCCTCCTTGGCCAACTCAGCAGCACGCCGGGCCCCGTCCGCACCTACTTCGCCCTGGAGCAGCAGGACATCAGCGGCCGCGATTGTGTCAGCTGCGGCATCTGCATCGGCAACGCCTGTCACGGCATTGGCACCAGCCGCAATGAGGATGATCACCTCGCCGTCGGCGATGATTGGGAAGGCCCGGCCGGTCGTACCTTCGACGATTCGGACATGGTCGACATTGACACCGTTGACCACCAATTGATCGGTAAGGGTCCGGCCAAACGGATCGTCGCCAACGCACCCGATCATGGCCACCTCGGCACCGAGTCGTGCCGCCGCGGTGGCCTGATTCGCTCCCTTACCACCGCAGAACTCCTCGATCCGAACGACCGGAAGGGTCTCGTCAGGCGACGGAAAATGGGGCAACCACAGACTGGTGTCGTGGTTGAGTGAGCCGAAGACGACAACGGACATTGGCTTCCCTTTCAGTTCCTAGGTGACCGGCAAGCCGGTTTCACGGGCCTCAGCCACCAGGTCCTGTCCTGCTTTGGACAGGATGGCACCGGCCTGGCCAATCACGATGATGGCACCGCCGATCCAATGGATGAGCGAGGCCCCTTCGCCCAGGATCACCCAGGCCAGCCCCCCGGAAACGACCGGCCCGGCCAACCGCATGAGCGGCGGCACGTTGGCCGGCACATAGTTGAGAGGCCAAGTCATCACCACGTGGCCCAGCGTTCCCGGTACAACCGCCATGGCCAAGGCGGTCCAGAGATCCTTGGTACCGACGCTTCCGGGAGACAATCCGGCGACCAGCACGTAGGCGCTGACCACAAGCCCGGACGTGAACATGACGGTGGTGAGAAAGGCCACGACCGAAAGATCGTCTCGGCTGAGCTTGGAGATAACGAAGAAGCCGGCGAAACACACCGTGCTACCGACTGCCATCAACATGCCAACGAAGTCACCGGTTGGTCCCGACGAGCTCCCGAGCACGACGAAAACAGCACCACCCATAGCCAGCAAACTCCAAAGACGGAACGCTCGAGCTGGCCGTTCGCCGAAGAGTGGAATGGCAACAATGGCCACCACGATTGGCGACAGGGTGCTCATCAGGCTGGCGTCTACGACGCTCGTTCGTTTCACCGCGGTGAAGAAGAGCATCTGGTTCATTGAGAACGCGACGCCGGCAACCACGGCCCAGCTGAAACCACGCCGACTGCCGATCTCCCGACCGGAGAGAACATGGACCACCAGACCGACGGCGAGCACGGCAACGCCGAACCACAATCGCCAGAACGCAATGAGAATCCCAGTCGTGTCTGACGATCGGGCAAGAACAGGCCCTGTCCCGTAGAACAGGACACCGAGCGCTATGAGATGGAAGGGGTAGCGCGACGCCAGCCGCTCGGAGAACGGCGCGGCCGCTCCAAGCGATGCTCCGTCAGGCAGCGGTGCTACTTAGACAGCGAGAAGATCGCGGGCACCGGTGTCTGAGCTGGGGTGACGCAGCTTGGACATGGCGCGAGCCTCGATCTGACGGATGCGCTCTCTGGTGAGGTTGAAGTACTCGCCAACCTCTTCCAGGGTGCGGGGTTCGCCGCGATCGAGACCAAAGCGAAGCTTGAGAATCTCGCGCTCGCGCTCGTCGAGCGGAGCCAGCAGTCGAGAGATTTCCTCGGGCAGCAGCGCAGTGGCCGCAACCTCGAAGGGTGAGTCGGCGCCGCGGTCTTCGACAACGTCGCCAAGCTCGGCGTCGCCATCTTCACGAAGAGGCTCGGACAGGGAAAGAGGCTCGGCCGCGAAGCGCAGGGCTTCGGTGACCTTCTCTTCCGACATTTCGACTTCGATGGCCAACTCCGAGAGCGTGGCTGGCCGGCCGTACTTGAGCTCGAGCCGGGCCCGAGCCTTCTGCAGACGGGCCAGGGTGTCGCCGGCGTGCACAGGCAGCCGAATGGTGCGACCGGTGTTGGCGATGCCACGGGTGATGGCTTGTCGGATCCACCAGGTCGCGTAGGTCGAGAACTTGAACCCCTTGCGCCAGTCGAACTTCTCGACTGCGTGCATGAGGCCAAGATTGCCCTCCTGGATGAGATCCAGAAGCGGCAGACCGGAGGCCTGATATTTCTTTGCGATGGAGACGACCAACCGAAGATTGGACTGAACGAAGGTGCGCTCGGCCTCGCGACCCTTACGGATCGTGCGGCGAAGTTCACGCTTTCGAGCAGGCGCTACATCGGGGTTGGCTTCGAGTTCTTCGGACGCTTCTTTGCCGCCCTCGATGGCTTGCGCCAAACGAACTTCGTCTTCCTTGGTGAGCAGGGGATACTGCCCAATGTCGGTGAGATACAGCCTGACAAGGTCTTCCTCGTCCCGCTCAACTCTCTCCTTAGCCAAGGATCTCTACCTCTCGTACGTGGTACGGAAACGATGACCAACCAAGATTGCGTTGTCCAACGAGCGTACCGGTGCGGGCATCAGTTGTGCTATCGAGTGTACCTACCCACCCGGAAGGTCCACTAGGGACCTCGGAGGAGGGGGTGATAGCCACGCTCCTATCTACGGCACAGGGCATCTCCAGCTTGAGCCACAACCGGTGAGGAAATCGACTTCATGGCCAGTTCGAGATGAGCGACGACACACCATCTGAGATCGAGCCGGTGATGGTCACCCTGACCTTCGAAACCGACCGCCCAGCCGACCTGTTGGCCATCCTGGCCCGCTATGTCGTGCTCAGCCGCAACGAACCGGGATGCCGCAACGTGGACCTCGTGGCCTCGGTGACAAAGCCGGGACGACTCCTCATTGTCGAGAAGTGGGAATCCGAGACCCACCAGCAAGAGCACTTCGATGGCCCGACCATGGTCGACATGGCTCACGCCTGCAACGGCCTACTGACCGCTCCGCCGGATATCGACCTGCACGAGGCGGTCACCATGCACGATCTCTCTTGAATGGTTCGGCCGGAACTTCGAAGAGTTCCCGGACTCACGGCTTCACCATCCGGCTTTTGGCGGACCCAGCGACCGCTCCGAGCGTTCTGGCGGACCCAGCGACCGTATACGACCGCTGGAGCGGACAGAGTTAGAAAAGCGGTTGCCTGGTCCGCCAAAAGTTGGGGGTAGCAGCCGCCGACGGAGCGGAGGGATCAGACGGGGCCGAGGCCGCTGATGTCGTTCCAGGTGAGATTCTCGGCTGACCAGAGCATCTCGTAGTTGGCATCAGCGGCATCGCTGAAGCCGTGACGATTTCGAAAGTCGTACAGATACCGGGGTTTGAACACCCGATGGCCGAGCCGAGTGGCCCGCCCGTAGCAGTAGACGTGCCAGGCAATCCGGTCGTTGTAGTCGATCTCGACCTCGAGCGAAGGGGCGCCAAAGTCAGGGTCGAGCCTGTCCCGAAGCTCCAACAACAACCGGGCAAAAGTGGCGGACGCTGCTTCCTCACCGAAGGTTCTCGGTGCCCTGGTGTTTTCCAAGGAGCCGCTCTCGACCGTCATGGTCAGTGGATCGAGCGACTCGATCCAGGCTCGGGTGGTCGGAGCGTCCTCCTTGACTGAAATCGCAGCATCGAGCCCGTCGGGAAGACCCGGAACAGTCGCCACAACGGTGTCAAAGACTCGGCCGATCTCCGTTGCGTCGTACAGAACCAACTCGAACGAATCAGGACTGACCGAGGTCACTCGGCAACCTCGTCGAACGAACCGACAGAGCCGGGCCCGGTCACACCGCCGGCGGCGATCATGAGTTTGGTTAGCTTGGCCTGATGAGCCGCCGCCCGATCGACTTCTTCGGGCGTCTCGATCAGCGATTGGATGATCATCTCGCCTTCTCGCCACTCCTCCATGTCGTCACGGAGGCAGAACTCGATGTTTCGGATGGTCGGCGAGTCGGTGATCGTCGAGGTGTTGTTCTGGTGATAGGTGTAGGCGGCAATGAGGTGCGGCAGCAGCACCCGGTACAGCCCAACGAGTTTCTCGATCGATTGATCCGCAGCCTCGGGCTCGCCGAGAGCTTCGATGAATGCCTCGAACTCAGGGTTAGGCGGCACCGTCAGACGCTCAGGATTCATTTCCCGAAGCTCGGGCAGACGCTTGTGCCACAGCTCGCTGTGGAACGCATGGTGATAGCAGTGCGACCCGAGACGGAGCTTGATATCGAGCTCGGGCAGGGTGGCAACCCAGCCGCCCATCAGCTCGAAGATTTTCATCTCTACCCACTTGTAGTTGCCAGCCCGGCGAGCGGTCTCTTCGACAGAGAACAAACCCGGAAGCTCCCGTCGATCCCATGGGGCGAACGGCGCTCTGGGTTTTCCTGGATCAGCCATGCGGGCTCCTTCGTAGGCTGCCGATTGG
>CALHBU010000338.1 GCA_937930655.1 uncultured Acidimicrobiales bacterium
CCGGTCGGCGAAACGTCAATTGAAGACTGGACCTGGACCCTCGACATCGATCTCTGGGGCCCCATCTACGGGGTCAAGACCTTCCTGCCCATCATGCAGGCCCAGGGCGAAGGTCACATCAATTCAACCGCCTCGATGGCCGGGCTGTATTCGAGTGCTTCGCTTGGCGCCTACAACGTCGCCAAGCACGGAGTCGTAGCGCTCATGACCAGCCTCGAGCGAGACCTGCGGCTGGCCAAGTCGAATGTGCGAGCGTCGGTGCTGTGCCCCGGCCCGATCAATACCAGGATCGCCGACAGCGAGCGCAACCGACCGGCTGAGTCAGCGGCGCAGCACATCGAGACCGAAGCCGGCCAGAAGTTCTGGGACATGCTCACCAGCACCCTGGAGGTGGGCATGGATCCCGATCTGGTGGGCCCGATGGTGCTGGAGGCCATCGAGAACGAAACGTTCTGGGTGTTGACCCATCCCGAAATGGGGTCCATCGTGACCAAGCAGAACGAGGCCATGCTGGCCGACAAGACACTTCGCCCGTAACAAACCTTCGAACAAGGAGAAACACCGATGAACCGTGAACAGATTGCCGAGGTCACCGCCAGCTTTCTGGAGGCATTCAACGCCAACGACCTCGACGCCATGATGAGCCACTTCGCCGACGATGGTGTCTACGAGGAGTTCAACGGCCGTACCAGCCAGGGTCTGGACGATGTCCGGGCTGCCTTCGCCCCTCAGTTCGAGGGGGTCTTCGGTCAGATGAAGTTCATCGACGAAGACCTGGTGATTGATCCCACCAACAACAAAGCGGTGGCGTCGTGGCGCTGCACGCTCAGTGTGAAGGGAGAGCCCACCTCGTGGCGAGGCCTCGACTTCATTACCTACAACGAAGACGGCAAGGTGACCCACAAGCTCACCTACGCCAAGACAAAGGCTCCAGCCTTCGAGTGAGAGCTCCAGCCTTCGAGTGAGAGCTCCAGCCTTCGAGTGAGAGCTCCAGCCTTCGAGTAGCAGCGCCAGCCTTCGAGCGAATCTTAGATCGACTCGGCGGCGTCAGCCGCAGCCTCACCATCGCCGTGATCGGTGCTGGCGTCGGCTGCGGCCTCCGCTACCAGCTGGTCGAAAATGGCCGGCGGTTCACGCCACGGATCGGGCAGCGTGCCAGCCTCGGCGCTTGCTATAGCTTCCCACACCCGGTTGGGGCTACACGGCATGTCGATGTGACGGATCCCCAGATGAGCGACGGCGTCGATGACTGCGTTCTGTACCGCCGGAGTGGAGCCGATGGTGCTGGCTTCGCCGATGCCCTTGACACCCAACGGGTTCAGATGGGTCGGTGTGACGGTGTGATGGACCTCGAAGCTACTGAACTCGGCCGCTGAGGGTAGGGCGTAGTCCATCAGGTTGGCGGTGATGGGGTTTCCTTCGTCATCGAAGGCGAACTCTTCGTAGAGGGCCTGGCTCACACCCTGCCCGACCCCACCCTGCTGCTGACCTTCGAAGATCAGCTCGTTGACTACCGGGCCGGCATCGTCGACGGCGATGTGACGCACCATGTCGACCCGACCGGTATCGAGATCGACCTCGACGACTGAGATGTGGGTACCGAAGGGAAAGGTGCCGTCCTCCTGTTTGAAGTCGAGCTGAGCGGCTAGACCGACGGTTTCGTCGCTGTGATCGATAACACCATCCGGAGCAGACGACGCATGATCGGCCAGCTCACCCCAGCTGAGAGCCCGGGCCGGGACGCCAGCCACGCCAACGGTGCCGGCGTCGGTATCTATCACGATGTCGGCAACGCTGGCCTCCAGCACGTGGGCCGCCAAACTCTTCGCTTTCTCGACGACCGCCTCGGTAGCCGCCTTCACCGCCGAACCGCCTAGCTGGAGAGACCGGGAACCACCGGTGCCGCCACCGGTCCTGACCAGGTCGGTATCGGACTGGATGAGGGTTATGGCCTCCACCGGAATGCCAGTCTGCTCTGACACCAGCATGGCGAAAGTGGTCTGATGACCCTGGCCGTGAGCCGAGGTTCCGGCCCTCATGGTGGCCGACCCGTCGGGGTTGATTTCGACGGCCGCGAACTCGCTGCCGCCACCACCGGAGGTGACCTCGACAAACGACGCCACACCAATGCCAAGTGTCTTGCGATCTCCGGCCGCCCGGCGCCGAGCCTGCTCAGCTCTGAGCTCGTCGTAGCCTGCGATTCTCGCCGCTTCCTCCATGGTGGCCAGATAGTCGCCACTGTCATAGGTGATGCCGGTCAGGGTGGCGAAGGGGAAGGCATCAGGCGACAGAAAGTTTCGTCGACGAATCTCCAGCGGATCGATCTTCAGTTCGATGGCTGCCTGATCTACCAGCCTCTCAAGCAGCGCCGCTGCCTCTGGGCGACCGGCTCCCCGATAGGCGCCGGTTGGCGTGGTGTTGGTGACCCCGACCACCACATCGAAACGAATGTTGGGGAAGGCATAGGTTCCGTTGGACATACGCTTGGTCCCCGCCGGCAGCATGGTGCCGACATTGGGGTAGGCCCCGGCGTCGCCAACCAATCGGACCCGGAGCCCGGTGAACGTGCCATCGGTCTTGCAACCGAGCTCGCAGTACTGAACCTGGGCCCGACTGTGCACCAGGGCGCTCATGTTCTCGGTGCGTGTTTCGGTCCAAGTCACGGGCCGCTCAACTTCGATTGCGGCGGCAGCCACCGCTGAGTTCTCGTGGCACAGTCCGGCTTTGGCTCCGAACCCGCCGCCAACGTGGGGCACGATGACCCGGACCTCGGCCGGTTGCATGTCGAGGGCAGCCGCCAATTGATCTCGGAGAACATGGGGCATCTGGTTGGCTGCGTAGAAGGTGAGCCGGCCATCGCCTTCGGCGTCGAACACCGCAGCGCAGGAGTTCGGTTCCATCGGCACACCAGCCAACCGTTGGTTGATGTAGCGCCCCCGAACAACGTGGTCGGCCTGGTCGAGGACATCAGTCTCCGGGTCGGTCACGGCCAGCGCGATGTTGTCGCCCTTGTCGGGGAAGATGAGGGGCGCCCCGTCGTCGAATGCCTTTTCTTGATCAATCAGGACGGGCAGGGCTTCGTAGTCGACGATGACGAGCTCAGCCGCGTCCACGGCCTGTTGGAACGTCTCGGCCAGAACCATGGCAATCGGCTCCCCAACGAAACGGACCCGATCGGTAGCCAGAGGGGTGCGGGCAAACTCGTCGGCCACCTTGACGAATCCGTGGTGAGGCGCAACCTCGAGGTCGCCGGCGGTAAGCACAGCAACGACGCCAGGGGCGACAGCAGCATCTGTCATCTCGATGCCCTTGATCAAGGCGTGAGCCATGATCGATCGGACGAAAACGCAATGAAGTACTCCCTCCAACCCGAGGTCGTAAACGTACGTGCCACCTTTAGTCAGTAGCTCCGGATCTTCGGTACGGGCGACGCGGTTTCCTAGTATCGAACCTGGCATAGCTCAACTCTATTCGTCGCCCCTCCCTCTGCGGAACCACGCGGTCTTTGCCGAAGCCGAGTCGTTTGGCTCAGGTAGTCAAGCGAACCGGCCAGGGATCATCCGAGGGGTAGCCGCACCTTGGCGGTTCCCGGCATGAGTACCTGACCGTCGGCCGTTTGTTCCCAAACCTCGAGTTCGACATCGCCGGTCGCAGAATCGACGGCGGTGACCTTGCCCCGGAATTCGAGATCGGTTTCGGGCAATGCACTGGCCCGGTTTTGCCAGGTGACACCGGTGAGGCGTCCTTTCGGACCGCACCAGTCGGTGAGGTACTGAGTAAGCCAGGCCCCCTGAAGCGGGCCGTGAACCAGGATGTCCTGGTGCCCCTCGAACTGGGCATAGTCGCGGTCGTAGTGAATCCGGTGGGGGTTGAACGACGCCGCGCTGTACAGGAAGAGTTGAGCCCGGGTGGCGTTCTTTGGCATCACCGGAAGATCATCACCAACTGCGAGATCGTTGACCGTCAGGTTCGGGGCCGCAGGATGGTTCATCGGGCGATTCCTATCTGACGGGAGCGGGCCACCACGACCTCGTCTTGATTGGTGTAAGTGGTCTCCCGCACGGTGCGGACGAACGGCCCTTTTGACCCGTCCTTTTCATCGAGAGCGGCCAAACGAGCTTGGGCGGTGATGGTGTCACCAACGTGGACTGGTTCGACGAAGTCCCACTCTTCGCCGCCGAACATGATGCGATCAACCCGCAGCTTGATCCGATCGGCGGTGAGATACAGCCCATCCTCCCGCAGCGCCTCCATGGGTCGAGGCGGCACCGGAGCGTGTGACACGAAGGTGGGTGGTGCCACCAGGGTCCGGTAGCCGGCGGCCGTGGCCGCGGCCTCGTCGAAGTAGATGGGATTGAGATCGCCCACCGCATGGGCATAGCGCTGGGCTTCCCGCTGATCGATGACAACGGTGACCGGGTCGGAAAGAGGCTCTCCGACCAGGGCCAAGGTCTCGGGTGGAATGAGCGACTCGGTCATCAGACGGCTCCTTTAGAGACCTGACTTCTCCAGAATGTGGACACCACATGCCGACCCCAGGCCGATCACGTGAGCCAGACCTACCTGGGCTCCCTCGATCTGGCGGTCGCCGGCCTCGCCACGGACGTGGTGACAAACCTCCCAGATATTGGCGATGCCGGTCGCCGAGATGGGGTGGCCCTTGGATTGCAGGCCTCCCGACACATTCACCGGCGTTGCGCCATTGCGCCAGGTGGCGCCGGACTCGAAGAAGTCGACGGCCCCACCCTCTTCGCACAGGCGAAGATTGTCGTAGTGCACCAACTCGGCGGTGGCGAAGCAGTCGTGCAACTCGACCAGGTCGAGATCGTCGGGGCCGACACCGGCTGACTCGTAGGCTTGGGCCGAGGCGTTCTTGGTCAGCGTGTTGACATCAGGAAGCACCTGGCACGCTTCTTCCCATGGGTCGGTGGTGAGTACCGAGGCCCGGACCTTCACGGCCCGACGCTGCTGCTCCTTCGACAAGGTGCGGAGCTTGGCCCCGTTCACGACCACCGCAGCGGCGGCGCCATCACAGTTGGCCGAACACATGGGTCGAGTGTTGGGGTAGGCGATCATCATGTCGCCCATGATCTGCTCGAGCGACATCTCTTTGCTGTAGGCCGCGAGAGGATTGAGGGTGGAGTGAGAGTGGTTCTTCTCGCTGATCTTGGCGAAGAGTTCGAAGCTGGTGCCGCCATATTTGTGCCCGTACTCCATGCCGATCTGGGCGAAGACGCCGGGCATGGTGTTGGTGCCGATGACTCCGTCGGGATTGGCGACGGCACCGAAACGGCCTGATGGCTCCCAGACCTTCTCGTCCTTCTTTGGGGTTCCTCCGCCACCCAGGAGACCGGCACCGGCCAATTTCTCGACGCCTACCGCAATACCCATGTCGCACTCGCCGGCCTTGACCGCCATGATGGCGGTGCGCAGGGCAGTGGCACCGGTGGCGCAGGCATTGGACACGTTGTAGACGGGGATACCGGTCTGACCGACCTGCTTCTGTAGCTGCTGGCCAACGCCACCGCCGCCCATCAGATTGCCGGCGGCCAGGATGCCCATGTCACCCATGGTCACACCGCCATCGGCCAGCGCAGCCATCATGGCTTCTGCCCCGAGGTCGACAATGTCCTTGTCCGGATGCTTCCCGAACTTGGTCATGTTGATGCCGAGAATCCAGATGTCGTCACTTGCGCTCATAGCGGTGGTCTCCTGTTTTGCGAGTTGTTTCGATTGATTCGTTGAACGAGTAGTTGAGGTTGCGAGCTACGCCGGCTCGAAGCCAAAGGCGATGGCCTCGGTGCCGTGATCGTCGGCTCCCATGGAGTAGGTGGCCAGCCGTACCGGCATTCCGAGCTTTACGTGGTCGGGGTCTGGTTCGGTGTTGATCACGTTGCCCCGGACGCTGATTCCGCCGCAATCGACGACTCCGGCCACAAACGGCACCTTCACGCCGGGAGCGGCAAAAGCCACGATGGTGAACGATGTCAGCACGCCTTCCCGGCCGACCTCGACCGGTGAAAACTCGGTGGCGAAGCAGCCGGCGCATGCGTTGCGTCGGTCGAAGTACTTGGCACCACAGCTGGTGCACTCCTGGGCGATGAGGTGAGGCTCGCCGTCGAGGGAAAGATAGTCAACGAGTGGAATCTTGGTGTCGGCCACATAGCCAACATAGACGACGCGACGCCGCAGGTCGGTAGCGAGGCCCTAACTGGCAGCGGCGGCTTCCAGCAACCAGGCGTCCACCTGGGCCCTGTTCTCGCCGATCCACTCGGCGGCGATGGTCTTGACATCCTGCTCGGTGTTTTCGCCGCGGTTGAAGCGAACGGCTAAGGCCACAACATCGTCGACCTCAAGAGTGACCAGTTCAAGAAGGGCGGCCGCCACCGGGTTGGACTCGAGGAAGGAGCTGTTGGCGGCGACACGGATCGAGGCTGATTCCCAACCGGTGATGCACGGGTCCTGGGTGCACGCGTCGCCCAGCGACACCGAAGCGGCGGGCTGAAAGTCCCACATCTCTTGGCATGGCGCCGTTCCGTCGCACACCAGATCGATGGAGCCCAGGCTCAGCCACAGGACGTTGTCACCGGGAGTCAGGTCGGCCAGGAACCCCGAAGGACTCCAGCTGTACTGAATAACCGGCTGTCCGGCCTCCACCCTGGTGAGTGTCTCAGCCACCATGGTGTCGTACCGGTCCCTACGCAGCTCCAGGTTGGTCCAGCCGTTTCGCTCCAGAGTGGCGGTGGCAACGTCGTCACAGGTCCATTCGTCGGGGCAACCGAACAGATCTGCCAACCCGTTGCCGTCGATGTCGAACAGTGCGACCAACGTTGGGTCGTCGTTGATCTGTTGCAGGGATTGGATGTCGTTGGCCTCGGCCACCGTTCGGGTGATCAGAAAACCTTCCAGGCCGGCGGCCGGCATCAGCTGGCCGACAATTGTCAGATTGTCACCGACCGCGGTTCCGTCGGTAAGCGTTGGCTCGAGCCACCGGTCATGGTTGGGGAACCAGCCGTCCGCCCAGTAGTCGATATCTCCCTGGGCCAGGGCCACGTAGCCATTGCCCGGTGGAAACTCCCGCTCGGCCGGATCGGTGACCTCATAGCCCAGCTCGCCCATCAGCGCAGCCAGGACAGCGTTCTGGAAGTAGCCGGTCGACCAATTGGCCCGAGCGGCCACGATGGTCGTGCCTGCTCCCGGGGTGGGAATGCCTGATGCCGCGGTCGCTGATCCGTCGGCATCGCCGTTGGTCTCTGGGCTTTCCGCGCCGATGCCATCGGGTGAGGACCCGTCAGCATCGTTGTCATCGTCCCCTGAGCTGGTGCAGGACGCGGCCAACAACGCAACAGTCAACACCAGCTTCCCCATCAGCCACGAGCGGCGCATCGAGGGGCACTGTAGGCGGACTCGGGCCGGTGGTGTCTCGCTGCTACCTTCGAGCACATGGGATATGAGTGTTTCGACCTCGAGGTCGACAGCAAGGTCGGGCATATTCGGATGAACCGTCCGGAGAAGCTGAATTCGATGGTTCCTGCCTTCTGGCGAGAGCTACCTGAGATCGTCGACGAGCTGTCAGCGAGCGGATCGGTTCGAGCCATCGTGTTGTCGAGCATCGGGCGGCATTTCTGTTCCGGGATGGACCTGGAGGTCTTTGGGTCCAGCGAGAACATCGGACCAAGCGCAGCCACATCCCACCCCAGTCGGCGACAGGAACGGTTTCGCTCCACCGCCCTCAAGTTGCAGGACACCTTCAGCTCGCTCGAGCGGGCCAGAGTCCCGGTGCTGTGCGCCATCCAGGGCGCATGTGTCGGTGGCGGTATCGACCTCGTCTCGGCCGCCGACTTGCGTTACGCCGACGAGTCGGCCTTCTTCTCGATTGCCGAGATCAACATTGGCATGACGGCCGATGTTGGAACGCTCCAACGCATGCCCAAGCTGGTGCCCGAGGGCATCGTTCGCGAGCTGGCCTACACCGGACGGCGCTGGTCGGCTGCCGAGGCCCACGCCGCCGGATTCGTTAACGCCGTCTACCCCGATCACGACGCCCTAGTGGAGGGGGTGCTCGGTGTAGCAACCGAGATTGCCAGCAAGAGCCCGATGGCGGTCTGGGGCACAAAGCAGACGATGCACTACACCCGGGATCACAGCGTGGCTGATGGTCTGGAATACATCGCCAACTGGAACGCCGCCATGTTCGACACCGATGACATGGCCGAAGCGTTCAACGCCCAACTAGAGAAGCGCGATGCCGACTTCCCCGACCTCTGGCCTCTGTCCGAAGGCCTCTAGGCCGCGTATCCAGCCTTCCAGTCACCAAGGAGTGCTCCCCACCACAGGGTTTGGCGGCTCGAGCGACCGATCTTTTGGCGGATCCAGCACCCGCTGTTGCCACTCTGACCGCTCTAGCGACCGCCGGAGGACGCCTGCGCCGCCAAAGCGAAAAAGGCGGTTGCGGGGTCCGCCAGACTGTGGCGGACGAACAGGGCAAGATCACTACCGGAATAGGAGCTCAGACCTCCAGGTTGCTGCGGATAGTGACCAAACGCCTCTTTGCTCTGCTCCTCGCCATGGTTCTTCTGGCATCGGCGTGCGTCAACAACGATCAGGCCGGTACCACCGAGGGAGCCTTCCACCCCGAAGGCTTCGCATCCGGGCCGCCCAGCGGTGATGTCTACGACCCGGTCCGGGCCGGCGAGGAACTGCCAGGAGGCTTCCGTCAGCTCCTGGCCAGAGACGCCATCAAGCCGGTCTACGACCCCCTGTTCGTTCCCGGCTCGGAGGCTGACTGGCCCGATGACGAATTGGTCATTGGCGTCGACCTCGATGGCGAGGCCAGGGCCTACCCGGTCGGCTTCCTCAACCGCCGGGAGATCGTGGTTGACATGCACCGGGGTATCCCCACGTTCGTCACCTGGTGACCACTGTGCGGAACGGCGATGGTCCATCGCCGAGAAGTAGATGGTGAAGCCATCGTCCTTGGAAACCACGGCGCCCTCTGGGGTAATGCCATGACCTGGTTCGATCACGAAACCGGCAGCGTGTGGAGTCAGCCGCTGGGTCTGGCCGTGGCAGGACCTCTTCGAGGTACCACTCTTGAGTTACTCCCATCGACCCTCACCGAATGGGGCGACTGGCGGGCCACCCATCCCGACAGTCTGGCCATGGACGCCCCGTCGCAGGACAGTGGGTTCGATCTGGAAACCATGAGCATCGTGGTGGAGATCGGCAACGACTCGATGGCGGTACCGGTGCCAAGCCTGCGCCAGACGTCAGTGGCCAACATCGTGGTCGACGATGCCCCGGTGGCGGTGGTGATCGAAGAAGACAGCGACAACTGGGTGGTGTTCTCCCGCCAGCTGAGCGACAGGGTGGTCGAGCTGCGGGAGGAGAACGGTCGATTGGTTGAGGTTGATGGCCCTGGCCAGTGGGATCTGATTCTTGGTCTGCCGGAGGACGCGGACGACGAAACCCTCGCACATCTGCCGGGCTTCACCGCCTTCCAGAACGACTACGAGACGTTCTTCCCGCTCGGCCGCTTTTGGCAACCCGACGGACCGCCTATTCCCGTGAACTAGGTGTAGCCCTCACCCTCATTTTGGCGGACCCAGCAACCGCCTTCTTCACTCTGACCGCTATAGCGGCCGAGGCCGGACGTTGGGTCCGCCAAAACGAGAAAAGCGGTCGTGGGATCCGCCAGAATGTGATGCGGGTTAGCTGCCCCTGTCAGCTGCCTTTGTAGGCCGGGTCGCGCTTTTCCAGGAAGGCAGCGACGCTCTCCTGGTGGTCGTCGGTCTTGAGCAGATCATCGAGCCGTGGACCGAGGTACGACCGCAGCTCGGCGCTCTTGCCAGCCCTGTTCATACGAAGCGCCTGCTTGGCCGCCTGGACGGCGAGGGGAGCGTTGACCGTCATGCGTTGGGCCAGGGCCCGGGCGGTGTCCATCAGCTGATCGTCCGGTACGACCTGGCTGACCAGGCCGATCTCCAACGCCCGGTCGGCGTCAACCATGTCGCCGGTCAGCAGCATCTCGGCTGCCGCCGCGTGACCCACCAGTCGGGGGAGCAGCTCGAAACTGTCGGGGCCGGCGACGATGGCCCGCTTGACGAACATCTCGGAGAATCGTGCTGATTCACCAGCCACCCGGATGTCGGCCAGCAGGCTCAGCTCCATCCCGTAGCCAACGGCTGCGCCATTGACGGCGGCGATGATGGGCGTGTTGGAGCGGGACATTGGCTGACCTGGGAGCTCGAGCTCGCCTGTCCGAATCCGCCGAGCCAGCTCCTCGGCCCCGGCGCCCAGCAGCTCCTTGACGTCATCACCGGTGCAGAAGCCCCGGCCGACGGCGGTCCAGATGATCGCTCGGACATCGGGGTCGGCATCTGCTTCGCCGAAATACCGGGACAGAAGCTCGTAGGCCTCATAGTTGAGGGAGTTGTAGGCCTCGGGCCGGTTGATGGTGATGGTGGCGATGTGATCGGCGACGTCGTAGAGGACAACAGAGTCAGACATGGCCTGATCCTCATCGACAAGCAGTCCTGACACAAGCTCTACCGGGCTCTTCCGCCAGCCCTACCGGGCTCTGCCACCAGCCCTACCGGACTAACCAGTCCCGTCCGGCGGCCAGACCTTCAGGCGACAGCACGTGCCCGACGTCGAACTCCATGGCGGTCACCGAGCGGCCGGCCTTCCGCAGCTTGGCGACGGCCACCCGGTGGTCGTCGATGGTGAAGCGGTCGTCGCCCGCACCATGGCCCCAGAACACTTCGGTAGAGCGATTCTCGAGATCCCAGTCAACGAACTCCCGGCTATACAACATGCCGGAGAACATGAGCACACCGGCCGGAGGGGGCCGATCGCTACGACCCAACGCCAGCGCCAGCGACAAGCCTGCACCTTGGGAGAATCCAGCCAGCACTGCTTCTTCTCTCGATGTTGCGGCCTCCCGGCACGCTTCGTCGAGAGCATCGTCAAGGGCAGCCAACGCAGGAGCAAAGGTCTCCGGCTCCAACCGCTTGGCTTTGAAGTCGACGTTGTAGAAAGTTCGACGATCCCGCCCGATATCGATGCCGCCCTCGGGAGCGCAAAGCCGTCGCTGCATTGTCGGGTCGAGGATGGCGCCCAACTGCAACGCAGCTGACGGATGCTCGGCATAGCCGTGCACCACAAACAGAAGTGGTCCGCTGTCGCCCGGACGCCAGCGAAGGTTCAGCTTCATTTGGTCGGGCGCCATCTCAGACGTCGGCGTACTTTTCGACGATCTCGGCCCACCGGGCGACATCGTCGGCACCGCTGATGGCGGTGGCCGGGCCGGCTACTGAGGTCACCGGCACCAGCAGGCGGGAAACACCCCGGGCCGCCAGGGCCGGGATCTCGTCGAGGTCCTCGGGAATGCTGGTGGTGATCTCCAGAGCGTCTGGATCGCGACCATTCTCTTCGGCCGTACGCCGGGCCAGATCCAACATTTCCTGGGGAGCGCCCCGGGCCGGGAAGTAACCGTCGCCCAGTCGACCAGCACGGCGAGCGGCCGGCTTGGTGTCGCCACCAACGATGATCGGCACTGAGCCCTGGGCTGGTTGGGGCCGACAGTGGGTGTCGTCGAAGTTCACGAACTGGCCGTGGAAGGTGGGGGAGTCCGAGGTCCAAAGCTCCCTCATGACCGCGATGTACTCGTCGGTGCGGGCACCCCGGTCGGCAAAGGGCACGCCAATGGCGTCGAACTCCTCTTCCAGCCAACCGACGCCGATGCCCAACAGGATCCGTCCGTTGGACATGTGATCGAGCGTCGCTATCTGCTTGGCCGCCACGACCGGGTTGTGTTGAGGCACGATGAGGATTCCGGTGGCAAAGTTGATGGTGGAGGTAACCCCCGCCATGTAGCTCATCCAGATGAGGGGGTCGGGCAGGTCGAAGTCGTCCTGGCCTCCGGCCATCTTGCCGCTCTCGTGATAGGGGTAGGTCGAGGTGTAGTTGGACGGCACCACCGTGTGCTCGACGGTCCATGCCGACTCGAAGCCCGCGGCCTCGCCGGCCTGCACCAGCTCTGCTCCCCGGACCGGGTCGACATAGGGGCCGGTGTTGCAATAGCGAAGTCCGAACTTCATAGGTTGCTCTTTCTCATTGATGGGGTCTCGATCATGTGAAGAGTCCTGAGCCGATGCCCTCGGCAACGACCTCGGGATCGACGCCGGCCGTTTCGGTCCAGACCTCGAAGTTGGCCTCGCCCAGGTAAGCGGGGGAGTAGCCGTAGGGTTCCAGCATGCTGTCACTGAAGATGGCGGGGAAGCGATCGAATGGTCGCGGGCCAAAGACCGGATGCTCACCTTCCCGCCAGAAACCGCGATCTTTGTGTTGTTGGTCAGCGAACAACGCAGGCGAGTTCTGCACCTTGCCGGCCGCCACCGCCTGATCCTGCGCCTCGGTCACTGCTCCGTCAGCGTCCCGAGCCCCAACCCAGGTGGCCACCGCCTGATCGAGTTCTGATCGGCGTGACCTTCGAGCTGCGACATCGAGCCCGGCATCGGAACCGACAAGAGTGGCCAATCGTCCCCACATTGCGTCGTCGTTGGCCGTGATGGCCACGAACTCGCCGTCGGCGGCCCGGTACACGTTGTTAGGCACACGGTCGGCCAGACCGTCCGCGTTCCCGCCCGGTTGGGCCTCTCGCCCGTTGGCGAAGTAGTCCACCATGGCCGGACCCAGGATGTAGGTGCCGATTTCCAGCTGCGCCATATCGATTAGCTGCCCCTCGCCTCCGGCATTGACCACCTCCAGCGCCGCCAGGATCGAGAACGCCGACGCAAAGCCGGCGGCGTGGTCGTTGAGCGAAAAGCCACAGCCCATTTCTCCTCCACCTTCGGGGTTGGTGAGGTGTGTGAGGCCGCACAGGGCATGGATGGTCGGGGCGTAGCTGATGACGTCCTTCCACGGCCCCTGATGACCGGGCCCCGACATCGAGACGTATACCAACGAGGGATTCCACGCATGAACCGTTTCCCAACCAAGGCCAAGACGGTCCAGCACGCCGGAGCTGTAGTTCTCGACCAGCACATCGGCTTGTTCGATCAGGCTCCTGATGGCGTCGAGGGCCCCGGGTTGCTTGAGATCGATGGTGGCTGAGCGCTTCGATCGGTTCCAGACGGCGTAGTAGGGATAGTCCGGTTGGTTGACCAGGGTGGCCCGACCCTCGGTCTGGACCTTGATGACGTCGGCGCCCAGATCGCCCAGCAGTCGGGTGGCAAACGGGCCGGCCAGGACCCAGCTGAGATCGATGACCCGTAGGCCCGCCAGCGGCTTGTCTCCCACCGATCCGACCGGCGGTTGGGTCGATCGCTCTGGCCACTCGCCGACGACATTCGCTACTGCTTCTGGCTCAACGACCGGCGGCTGTGGCTTTCCGACCGG
>CALHBU010000339.1 GCA_937930655.1 uncultured Acidimicrobiales bacterium
GAAGAAGCTGTGGCAGCCTTTCTTAACGAGCGCATCGGTTGGGCCGATATTGCACGGGTAAACGAAAACGTACTTTCGTCTCATGACGGGGGAACAGGAGACTCCCTTGAGGGTGTTCTCAACGGTGATCGGGAGGCTCGAGAACGGGCCAAGGCGATTATCAAGAAGCTGGAGAATGCATGACCGACGTAGATCAGAGTCCGAATACGGCATCTGAGGACGACGACGCTTCGTCGACGCCATGGGTCATGCGTGAGCCAGCCGAGCGGGCGCCGGGCGAAGAGGCCACCAATCCGATAAACCTGGCTCTCTTTCTCGGTCTTTTCGGCCTGATCTGGTATTTCGCCGGTTTCCGGTCGTTCTTGTTCGTCATGGGTCTGGTCGTGATGATCTTCCTTCACGAGCTCGGTCACTTCATGACCGCTCGCTGGACTGGCATGAAGGCCACCCAGTTCTTCATCGGCTTCGGTCCCCGCATCTGGTCGTTCCGTCGAGGTGAAGTCGAATACGGTCTGCGAGCCATCCCGGCTGGTGCCTTCGTACGCATTCTTGGCATGAACAACCTCGACCCGATTGAGGATCCGGCCGATCAGCCCCGGGCCTATATGCACAAGTCGTATCCCCGCCGAATGTTGGTGATCACCGCTGGGTCGATCATGCACTTCATTCAGGCAGTTCTTCTCTTCATCTTCGCCTTCTCGGTAGTGGGTGAAATCGACCCTGACAGCAGCTGGGACATCGCCACCATTTCCGGCGCCGACCTTCTGGAGCAGCCCGATAGTCCCGACGGTGAGGCGACCATTACCCGCGAGGTCCCGGCCGAGGAGGCTGGGCTTT
The DNA here is from genome assembly GCA_937930655.1 of uncultured Acidimicrobiales bacterium. Classification (GTDB taxonomy): domain Bacteria; phylum Actinomycetota; class Acidimicrobiia; order Acidimicrobiales; family SZUA-35; genus JAHECQ01. The sequence goes on from CALHBU010000339.1 coordinate 838, forward strand.
TGCCTGGCGACACCATTGCTGCCGTCGACGGCATCGACACCGTCCTGTGGGCAGACCTCCGCACCTACCTTCGCGACCGGCCAGGTGAACCGGTCACCCTGTCGGTCATCAGGGCCGACGGTTCCCAGGATGACGTGGTCGCCACCCTGGCCACCATTCCCGACACGGCCAGTGACAATCCCGATGCGGTTGTCGGCTTCCTCGGCATTGCACCATCGTTCGACGGACGGGATCGATTGAGCCCGGTCGTTGGTGTCGAAGCATTCGGCTCGGCCATGAAAGCCGGCGTCACGACCATTCCCCGGTTCTTCACTCCATCCAACTTCGCCAACCTTGGCTCGCTGCTCTTCCAAGGGCAGCAGGATGTCGACATCGCCTCTGATGAAGCCAACGAGCGCCCCATCTCGATGGTTGGCGCAGTTCGGATCGCCGGTCAGGAAGACTTCGATCCTCTTGTCCCCATCACCTTCCTGGCGTTTATCAACGTGTTTGTTGGTCTGGTCAATCTGGTCCCGCTGCTGCCACTCGATGGCGGCCACGCAGCCATTGCCACCTACGAACGCATCCGTTCCCAGTTCACCAAAGAGCCGTATCACGCTGATGTGGCCAAGTTGCTGCCCATGACCTATGGCGTGGTGATGCTGCTGGCGTTCCTCTTCATCTCAACGGTCTGGCTCGATATTTTCCGACCGATTAGCTAACTCGCTAGACCGCAGTCACGGCTCCGTCGGCCACAAATTCGCTGCCGCTGCTGAAGCTTGACTCGTCGGAGGCAAGGAATAAGGCCAGACGGGCGATCTCGATGGGGTCGGCCGACCGTCGGAACGGGGTGGAGTTGGCCATCTTCTCCAGTCGATTGTCGTCGTGGCTGGCTACCTCGTGGATCATCTCGGTCTCGATCATGCCGGGATGAATGGAGTTGACCCTGATGCCATGCCGAGCCAGCTCGAAGGCTGCGGTCTTCGTCATGCCGGTGACGGCGAACTTCGAGGCGCCGTAACCGATGCTGTTGGGCGCTCCGACCAGACCGGCAATCGATGAGATGTTGACGATCGAGCCTGCCTCCTGGGTGATCATGGCCGGCGCCACCGTTCTCATGCCGAGAAACACGCCAATGGTGTTGATGTCGAGCAGTCGCCGGAAGTCATCGAGGGTGTGGTCAACCAACTTTGCCCGATGGAAAATCCCGGCATTGTTCACCAGACAATCGACTCGGCCGTGGGCTTCAACTGTGGCATCCACCACCCGTTGCCATGCCGCTTCGTCACTCACGTCGTGCTGCAGGAACATGCCTCCGCAGGCGGCGGCGGTTGCTTCGCCCTCGGAGGTCAGCACATCGGTGAGAACCACCGTTGCTCCCTCGTCAGCGAACAACGCCGCCTCTGCTGCGCCTTGACCGCGGGCTGCGCCGGTGATGATTGCTACTTTTCCGTCCAGTCGTGCCATGGGGCTCGACGCTAGTCTGCGGGCATGGATGCTGGCGCAGTCGAGTTCCCCCGAAAAGAGACTCGACAGATCATGGTCGGGGATGTGCCCGTCGGTGGGGGAGCGCCCATCACGGTGCAGTCAATGACCATCACCAAGACCGCCGATGCCGAGGCGACCCTTCAGCAGATCTATGCCTTGGCAGCAGCTGGCGCCGACATCGTGCGCTGCACCTGCAACGAACCGGAGGCGGCCGAGGGTCTGGCTCGGATCGTTCCCCGTAGCCCGGTGCCGATTGTGGCCGACATCCACCATCAGTATCGACGTGCCTTGGAAGCGCTGGAGGCCGGGGTGCACTGCCTTCGGTTGAATCCGGGGAACATCCGAAAACCGGAGCACATCAAGGCGGTGGCTGCCGAGGCCAAGGACCGCAACGTTCCTATTCGGATCGGTGTCAACGGCGGCAGCCTCGATCCCAAGCTCTACGAGAAGTACGGGGGCACGGTCACCCCCGAGGCCATGGTCGAGTCGGCAAAACAGGAGATCGGCTACTTCGAAGACGTCGGTTTCGACCTCATCAAGATCTCGGTCAAGGCCTCTAACGTGCCGTTGATGATCGAGGCCTACCGGCAGCTGTCCGAGGTCACTGACTTTCCCCTCCACCTTGGCGTCACCGAGGCCGGTCCTCCACCGAACGGCATCATGAAGGCCACGGCTGGAATAGCCACCCTGTTGGCCGAGGGCATCGGCGACACCATCCGCTACTCGCTTACCTCAGACCCGGTCGACGAGGCTCGTCTAGGTCGGGCCCTTCTGGAGTCGTTCGGACTGCGAGAACGCAAGAATGTCGATCTCATTGCCTGTCCGTCCTGTGGCCGGGCCGAGATCGATGTTTACAAGATCGCGGCCGATGCTCAGGACGCCTTCGCCGATCGGCAGATCCCACTCCAGGTCGCGGTCATGGGGTGCGTCGTGAATGGTCCCGGTGAGGCTCGCGATGCCGATATCGGGATTGCGGCCGGAAACAAGCGAGGCCATCTCTTCGTGAAGGGCACAAACGTCGCTGTCGTGCCCGAAGACGAGATGGTGTCGACCTTGGTCGAGTGGGCCGAGTTCATCACCTCCGAGGGCATAGAGGCGGCCATGGAGCGGGCAAAGGCGTCGGCTCCTGCCGCCCGTCGGGCCGCCGAGGAAGACCGCCAGCGCAATCTCAACGAAAAGGGCGACGATGCCAACGATTCTGAGCAGATTGTCGAGCTAATGAGAAAGGACCGCTAGCTGCCGACCGGGCTAGCGAATGATATTTCCGGCCTGCACCACGGTGAGGCGGTCGCTCTCGGCCAATACCATCGGGTCGACAAGCGGATTGCCGTCGACCACCAAGATGTCGGCCAGGGCTCCTGGTTGCAGCACCCCGAGTCGGCCTCCGAGGCCGAGAATCTCGCCGTTCACCGAGGTGGCCTGACGTAACAGCTCCACCGGCGAAAAGACCGACTGCCGGAGCCGGAACTCATCGAACAGGTAGGGATCCCACGGTGAATACACCATGTCGGTTCCGAAGCCGACCGCGGTTCCGGCCCGCCGAAGGTGTTCCAGCGACTGGTGAGCTGCTTCCAGTGCCACCACGCTCTTCTCCACCGCGTAGGCCGGCAGGTTCATTTCGTCCGAAGCCGCCACCATGCGGTCGTAGATGACGAGTGTTGGTACAACGAAAACGTCAGCATCGGTGCAGTAGCGGGCGGTCTCGAGATCGATCAGGTTGGCATGTTCAATGGTGCGAACACCGGCCTCGACGCACCGAACGATGGCCTCCGGGGTGATGGCGTGGGCCGCCACGTATCGGCCGAAGTCGTTGGCTGCCCGGACCGCCGCCACCAGCTCTTCCGGTAGGTACTGGAGGCCCTCCAGTGGATCAGTTGGTGACGCTGCCCCACCGCCGGCGAACACCTTGACGTGGTTGGCCCCCTGACCCAGTTGGGCTCGGGCCGCGGCAAGAACGTTGTCGGCACCGTCGACGAGCATCGTGATGTTTCCGCCTCCCGAACCCCCGCCGTGCCCTCCGCCGTGGAGCATGCCGCATCCACAAGACGGTGTGATGGGGTTGGAGAAGTCGCCGTGGCCTCCGGTCTGGCTCAGGCCGAGGCCACACCAGAACAACCGCGGCCCTTGAAACACGCCCTGCTCGTGGGCTTGAGCCATGCCGACGGTCACGCCAGCCATGTCCCGAATCGAGGTGAAGCCTCGACGCAGCAGCTCCTGGGCCCGCTCGGCGGCTCGGAGAGCCAGATAATCGGGCCGGGTTCTTTGTGTTTGTTCGATCGGAGCCCAGCCGACGAGGTGGGTGTGAGCGTCGATCAGGCCCGGCATGACCACCCGGCCCTCGGCGCTGATGGTCGGGACGTGGGTCGGCACGTGTAGGCCGGGGCCAATCTCGACGATGACGTCGTCTTCGACCCGGATGTCGGTTGGGCCCGACAGTTCCTCGTCGGTGCCGTTGAACAGTTGTCCCTGGCGAATCAGCAAGGCTCGATTCATCAACCCCAGAGTACGGCTACTCGGGGGCCTCGTTCGAGGCGTCATCCTGCCCATGCTCAATGTCGGCTACTTCCGCTCGAGCATCGGCGTGAGCCTGGGTTTGGTCGATCTTGTCCCGGACGGCATCGAACGAGCTGTCGTCGTCGATCTGGTCCTGAATCAGGGCCATTTTTTCCTCAGGAGAGGCCGTGAGCTCGCGCTCTTTGGCACTTAGCTCGCTGTCGAGCTCTCGTTCCAGTTGGCCCATCGAGTCCGTCAGATCGGCCGACTCCTTTTTGAACCAGGCGGTGATGCCGTCGAGAAGTCCCATGGGCCAATCCTACGGCTATCGTTTTCTCGCCATGGGAATCACCGAGACAGTCACTGATCTCCTCGATCCCGTCGTCGCGACTCTTGATGTCGAGCTGGTCGACGTCGAGTGGAACGGAAACACCCTTCGCATTGTCGTCGATGGTCTCGCCGACAACGGCATAACCACTGAGCAGTTGACCAAGGTGAATCGCTTGGCATCGCCCATTCTTGATCAGCACGACCCCATTCCCGGCCGTTACACCCTTGAAGTCACCAGTCCAGGGGTCGAGCGACAGCTCACCAAGCCCAATCACTACATCCGAGCCATTGGCGAGGATGTCGTGATCAAGCTGGTTCCTGGCGTGGAACCGCGCCGGATCAAGGGCAGGCTGGTCGAAAGCGACAACGAACGTGCGGTGATTGACGCAGTCGAGATCGATGGTGTCGATCTAACCGAAATCGAGAACCATCAGATCAGCCTGAGTGACGTGGCGAAGGCCCGAACGGTGTACGAATGGGGCCCGGGCCCCAAGCCGGGTAAGCAAAAGCAGAAGCTCAAGCAGCCGCCCAGTAAGCAGCAACAAAAGAGCAAACAGCAAGCAAGCAAGCAACCACAACCGAATAGTCAGTCAAAACAGAAGAGAGAAACGTCATGAGCAACGAGATGACCGAAGCCCTTGGTGCCCTTGCCGAGGACCGTGGTATTTCCATCGAGAAGCTCTTCGGCATCATGGCCAACGCCATGGAGGCCGCTTACAAGAAGAACTCAGATGCGTACGAGTACGCCTGGGTGACCATCGATCCATCGTCGTTCGATATTCGGGTGTACGCCCAGGATCTTGATGAGGACGGCGAGCCCTACGGGCCCGAACTCGACGTCACCCCCGACAATTTCGGCCGCATTGCCGCTCAGACCACGAAGCAGATCCTCATGCAGGGCATTCGTGAAGAAGAGCGGGAGATGAAGTACGAGGAGTACGCCGGCCGCGAAGGCGACATCGTTACCGGCATCGTCCAGCAGACCGATTCTCGCTACACCCTGCTGGACCTCGGTCGGGTCGAAGCCCTATTGCCCCAGGCCGAGCAGGTATCGGTTGGCCCACGGCCAGAGGCCGGAACCCGCCACAAGGCGTACATCGTCGAGGTCCGTCGCACCGCCAAGGGTCCACAGATCGTGGTCAGTCGTACCCATCCCGGGCTGATCAAGCGCCTCTTCGAACTCGAAGTGCCTGAAATCGCCGACGGCATCGTCGAGCTCAAGGCGGTTGCCCGCGAACCCGGTCATCGCACCAAGATCGCCGTGTACTCCAACGACCAGAACGTCGATCCGGTTGGTGCCTGCGTTGGTGCCCGCGGTTCCCGTGTTCGAATGGTCGTCAACGAGCTGAACGGTGAGAAAGTCGACATCATTCCCTATTCCGACGACTCGTTCGAGTTCGTGGCCAAGGCCCTCTCTCCGGCCAAGGTCAAAGAGGTCCGGATCCACGAGGACACCGGCACCGCCGAAGTCATCGTGCCTGACTTCCAGCTGTCGTTGGCCATCGGCAAAGAGGGCCAAAATGCTCGCCTGGCCCATCGCCTTACCGGCTGGCGCATCGATATCAAAAGCGAAACCCAGCTCGAAGAGGAAGCCCTTGGTGCCGAAACCTATGAAGGTGAGGAATGGGCCGAGGGCGAGTGGATCGTCGATCCTGAATCTGGCGAGCAGATGTGGCAGCCAGCTGATGGTAGCGAGGCGATCTCGGCCGACCAGTGGAATCAGGGCGGTGTCCCTGAAGACGAGCAGGATGCCGCCGGCGACGCCGAGGATGCTGCAACCGACGATGCTGCAACCGACGGTGAGTCGGTCGCTGACGAGCCAGAACCAGACGCTGAAGCGTCGGAAGAACCGGTCGCTGAAGCGTCGGAGGAGCCGGCCGCCGAACCCGAGGCAGCAGACAACGCCTGATCGAACATGTGTCGGATGTCGGAGCAAAGC
>CALHBU010000340.1 GCA_937930655.1 uncultured Acidimicrobiales bacterium
ATCATGGACGGGGCTGTCATCGGCGATGGATCAATCGTCGGCGGAGGAGCCTTCATCCCCGAGGGCAAGGTGTTTCCGCCGAACTCGATCATCATGGGATCACCGGGCAAGGTGGTGGCCGAGCGGGACAACGCCCGAGCCAACCGCTTCAACGCCTGGGCCTACCACCTCAACGGCCAGAACTACCCCAAGGGCGAGCACCGCGGCTGGGACGGGCCAGAAGCAACCGCCTACCTCGACGACATCCGCACCGCCATTGAGACCGATGCCGATCTCGAACGGGCCCCTCGCTAGGCGAAAACCAACGAGCGGGCCGTACGGTCCCTCATCCGTACGACCCGCTTTGTTCAGTTCTTGGTTCAGTCGTCGATTCGGGCCGTCGCTGTACCGGCCAGCACAGGAACATCATCCTGATTGACTGTTGTGACGGTGAGGTCGACCAGCGTTTGGCCGTCCTCTTCCCGAATCTCGGCCACTTCAGCTGTTCCGGTGAGGGTGTCGCCTGGCCACACCTGGTTGACGAACCGCACGCCGTACTTGGTGAGGCGACCATCACCGACGTAGTTGGTGACCAGCATGCCGGTCATGCCCATGGTGAGCATGCCGTGGGCGAAAACGGTCGGATACCCGGCTACCTCGGTGACGAACTTCTCGTCGGTGTGGACCGGGTTGTAGTCGCCCGATGCTCCGGCGTACTGAACGATCTGAGTGCGTCGGAGATCCTCGACGAGGACCTCGGTGTGGGTGTCGCCGACCTTGATCTTTGCTTTTGAAAGTGCCATGTCGATCTCCTCAGCTTCCGATGACTTTTTCGGTGGTGACCGCTACACCGCGGGCGGTGATGACCAGCTCGCCTGTCTGGTCGCGGTACTCGGTGACGGTCTCGGAGAACTTCAGGGTGCCGGCCCGCTTGGACTGCTTTTCCCACGTCTCACCTTGCTTCACCGTGGCGCTCAGAACGTCGCCCGGCTTGATATGCCGGTGGTATTCAAAGTGCTGCTCGGCATGGAGGCCACCAGCCGCTGACCCGCTGCTTTCGCCTTCCTTCTTTTCCTTCTTCGGTTTTCCGGTGCCTTCTTTGCCCGACCCGAACCATGGTTTGCCGATCTTGGGTCGGAGAAAGTACTCCTCGTCGAACTGCGCGCTGGCTTGGGCGAACGTCGGCGGGGCGATGATGCCGCCGGTCTCCCCGTCCTTGGCGTAGCTGTCGCTGTAGTACACCTGGTTCGGATCACCGATCGAGCGAGCAAACATCATGATGTGGCTCGCTTCAACGGCGAAGTCTTCGATTGCCATGTGGCATCCCCTTCGGTCTGAGTGACGTAGAGAGGTTTTACCCTTAGCGCCGACCGCGCACCAGAACGCCGGGCCGAGCGCCGGTGAACTGATCGTTCTCCCGCACCACCTCACCCGACACGATGGTGGCCCGGTAACCCCGTGACGGCTGAAGCAATCGAGGCGCATCGGCAGGGAGATCGTTGACCATACGGGGCGGCTCGAGGTCGAGGGCATCGAAGTCGATGATGTTCACATCACCCTTTTTGCCAACCTCCAGTGTTCCCCGGTCGGTCAGACCGTAGAGCTGGGCCGTGTCGTTGGTTTGCAGCTTGACTGCCTCTTCCACCGAGAACCGGGGACCCTTCGAACGGTCCCGGCACCAGTAGCTGAGCATGTAGGTCGGGGTGGAGGCATCGCAGATGAGGCGACAGTGTGCACCGCCATCGGAAAGGCTCAGGAAGGCGCCGTGGTGATTCAGGCGTTCGTAGGTTGGGTCAAGGGTGTGGCCGGCGTAGTCGGTGAGTGGGAAGAACAGGAAGCCGGTGCCGCCATCGGCCACCAGATGGTCGTAGGCCAGCTCATAGGGCGATTGGCCAGCTGCTTCGGCCCGCGATGCCACGCAGTCAGTGGGATCAGGTTCGTAGTCGGGCCGCTCGCCCAACGGGTACATCTTGTGGAAGCCGTGCACGATGTCGTGCATGAACCGACCCGTGGCCTCGGATTCCTCGGCCAGGACGGCTGCCTTGACCTCGGGCTTGGCCAACTCGGCCGCCAGCTCCGCAACCGGAAGATGAGCCAGCGACTTGTAGGTGGGGTGCTCCTGGAACGGGTTGAGCGATGTCTGCAAGCCCAGGAGTAGTCCAGCCGGTCGGCCGGCGATCTGAGCAACGACCTGGCCGTCGCCGTCGATAGGGGCCGACGACATCTCCAAAAGCTCTCGCCACTGATCGGGCACGGTGTCGGCCTGGGTGAGGGCGTAGGTGACGGTGAGTCCGTGATCGGTTGCCAACTGACGCATCCAGTCGATGTCGGTACCGAAGTTACCTTCGAGGCCACCGAGCCCGATGTCGGATGCCACCTCGACAACGCCTCCACCGGCATCGGCAACCGCCCGGCCCATGGCGACCATCTCCTCGGCGCCTGCGAACGTGCCGGGGACGGGCTCGCCGTCGAGTGCCCGGTGGAGCATGGTGCGAGACGACGTGAATCCAAGAGCGCCTGCTTCGACCGCCTCGCTGACAATGGCGGCCATTGCTTCGAGGTCGGCTGCCGTCGGCTCTTGATTGGTGGCACCCCGCTCCCCCATCACATAGGCCCGCACCGAGCCGTGGGGTACCTGGGTGGCAATATCCATCACTCGCGGCATCTTCTCAAGAGCATCGAGGTACTCGGGGAAGGTCTCCCACTGCCAGTCGATGCCGTCAGACAACGCGGCCCCCGGGATGTCTTCGACCCCTTCCATCAACTGGATTAACCAATCACGCTCGTCGGGCTTGGCCGGGGCGAAGCCGACGCCGCAGTTGCCCATGACGGTGGTGGTCACGCCGTGCCATGAGGACGGAGTGAGCTCGGGATCCCAGGTGGCCTGACCGTCGTAGTGGGTGTGGACATCGACAAAGCCGGGCGTCACCAACAGTCCGGTGGCGTCGATCTCCTCGGTACCGGGGCCCAGATCGGAGCCGATGGCAGCCACCTTCCCGTCGACGATGGCCACATCGGCCTGACGAGCTGACGCTCCTGTTCCGTCGACGAGCGTCCCGTTGCGAATCACCAGGTCGTACATGTTGGCTCCTCTTGCGTGGATGGTCCGTGTTGCGCGGAAGGTCCGTGCTTGAGACGCTAACAAACGTGACTTCTGCCAACCGAAACGACGCCACCGGCTTCGACAACATGAGACTGGGCGACCTGCCGGCCAGAGCCGCCACTCACTGGGGCGATAGACCGGCCGTGTACTTCGGCACCGACCACGTCGAGACCCATCGGGAGTTCTCGGCCAACGTCGACCGGGTTGCGAAGGGGCTGATGGCTCTCGGTGTTACATCGGGCAATCACGTCGGCCTGTGGATGACCAATCGTCCCGAATGGCTCCACCTCATGTACGCAGTATCGAAGGTCGGTGGTTGTCTTGTTCCGCTGAATACCCGTTATCGCTCCGCCGATATGGCCTACACCGTCGTCAATGCCCAGTGCTCCCACCTGATCACCATCGATAAGTCGGGGCCCATTGACTACCGGTCGCTGTTTGCCGAGGTTCGAGGAGAGATCGAGGCGGCCGGCCATCTCCAGGACACCGTATTCATGGGTCAGCAGCTGGACGGCACCACCTCGTGGGATCAGCTAATGGCGGGTGGGACCGATGTCAGCGATGCCGAACTGGCAGCGAGGGCCGAAGCGGTCGATCCCGATCAGCTGATGATGCTGGCCTACACCTCGGGTACCACTGGCCACCCGAAGGGGGTCATGCACACCCACCGGCCGCTGCGGAACATCCGTGAGCGCACCATGTTGCTGGGCCACACCAAGAACGACATCCATCTCAACTACCTGCCGTTGTTCCACATCTATTCGCTGTCGGAAATAGCGGTGATGAGCACCATCAACGGTTCGGCTCAGGTCCTGTTCGAAGCCTTCGATGGCGACGATGCCCTCGATGCCATGGAGAGCTACGGAGCCACCGTCATGCACGGTTTCGATAGCCACTGGGCCGATCTACTGGCTGCCCAGGATCGGCGGGAACGAGATACCTCGTCTCTCCGCGTTGGCTCGTTGGCTGCCGGGATGAAGTCGTCCATTCCGACTGCCCGTCGCAGCCAGGAAGTCTTTTGCCCGACAATCAGCGGGTTCGGCATGAGCGAATCGTGGGCCTTCATCTGCTGTTCTCACCCCACCGATTCGGTCGAACAACGGACCGAGGCATCGGGCTACCCGATGGATGGCGTCGAGGTCGAGATCAGAGATCCGGAGACAGGAAAGGTCCTTCCCGCCAACACCGAGGGTGTGCTGTTCGTCAGGAACTTCACCGTCACCCAGGGATACTGGGCCAACCCGGAAGCCACCGCCGAGACCATCGACGCCGATGGCTGGCTCGACACCGGCGATCTGGCATCTCTTCGGCCCGACGGCCACGTGGTGCTGATCGGTCGCTTCAAGGACATGCTCAAGGTCGGAGGCGAAAACATGTCACCAGCCGAGGTCGAGGGCTACCTATTGGCGATGCCCGGCGTGGCCGAGGTGGCGGTGGTGGCCTATCCCGACGATCGCCTGTCGGAAGTTCCCGTGGCCTATGTGGTGCGCACCAAGGATGCGGGCGCCGGCGAGGTGCCGCTGGTCAGCGAGGACGATCTGATCAATCCGCTGCGAGGCAAGATCGCCAGCTACAAGATTCCCCGAGCCGTGCTGTTCGTCGATGAGCTTCCCATGACCCCGAGCGGCAAGATCCGCAAGGTCGAACTCCGAGCCCGAGCCCTCGAGGACCTGGCCTAGCCCGGAGCTTTTGGCGGACCACACGACCGCTTCTCGCGCTTTGGCGGACCAGGCGACCGCCAGCAGACGTTTAGCCGGACAAAACGGGAACTGCGGTCGCTGGATCCGCCAGAAGTTGGCGGGCTGGAGTGGCGGCGGGCTAGGAGACCGGTTCGAGGCGGGCCGGGACATGCTTGTGCCACGG